>JBAVUB010000001.1:0-18986 GCA_049696575.1 Acidobacteriaceae bacterium
GGCGGGGGCGGTGGCAACCCGCCTCCCGCGTGCAAAACGTTTTATCCGGTGGATGTGTTCCTGAACATGAACGGGACCGCGCCGGGCATCGCGGTGACGGATGCGAATCTGGGGACGGGCACGGAGATTGCCGCGAACTATTCCGGCTGGGATCCGGCGTCGAGCTTTCAAATGTTCGCGGCGAGCCAGGTGGCCATGCCGGCGGGCGTCACAATCAATGGTGGATCGACGCACGGATGCGGCTACGCGACGCAGAGCCTGGCCCATAATGCGTTGGGGAACTTCAGCACATCGTCGATGAATCTGGAGGGAAAGACGAATCTGGTGATGGGCGGGTGGATCATGAATCTGGCACCGGATCAGGGAACCAAAAGCCAGTATTTCGATATGGCGCAGACGGTGGGAAACAAGGGATACGCCGCGACCATCCAGCTGAGCAACGGGTCGAACGAACCGGCATGCACCGCTTATGGCCTTGAGATCGAGAACTCCGGGGGCACGACGACGCATTCGCCGTGTAACTCGCTTGTGGTTCCAGGCGGGACTTACTTCGTTCAGATGCACGTGAATTACTCGGCTACGGGGAGTTGCGCGGGGCCGATTGCCGCGCCTTGTGCGGAGATGAATGTTTACACCACCACGGGGGATGTTTTCACGCAGATGGGCTCGACGGTAGCGGTGGCGATGGGGTCGACCGACAGCACCAGCGTGGTGAACTTTGGGAACAACGAGGGCGGGACGTTTGCGGGGACGATCTATTTTCAGAACTGGATGGTCGATTACACGAACCATACGTTTCCGAACTTGCCGCACTGAGGGGCAATTTGCTTATTTGTCGGGGATGACGAGGTTGCGGAAGATTTTCCAGGATCCGTCGGATTGCTGTTGCCAGACCGT
The DNA here is from genome assembly GCA_049696575.1 of Acidobacteriaceae bacterium. Taxonomy (GTDB): domain Bacteria; phylum Acidobacteriota; class Terriglobia; order Terriglobales; family Acidobacteriaceae; genus Palsa-343. Next base: position 898 of record JBAVUB010000001.1, read on the forward strand.
CACATACTTGTCCACAACCCTTTGGCCGGCGGCAAACGTCGCCTGCGCCTGACCCCATTCGTAGACAAAGTTTCCCCGCTGCACCGATCCCCAGGAACTGACCGCAGCCGATCGTGCGCGTCCGAGCTTCGCCATTTGCGTACGCATGTGCTGTTCGATTTGGGGGCGGCCTTCGATGCAGTCGCCGGCTGGACCGCAGTCAACGGCGCTTTGCGCATAGGTGGCGATGATGGGTGCGACTTCACCGGCTTTCACTCCGGCGATCCACGCCTGATTTCCGGCGTCGATGCCGGCGCGGGCCGATGAAGAGGGCGTGGTGGTTTGCGCGAGGATCGCCGACGGGAAGAGAGCGGCGCTTACCAGGAGCGGGAAGGCTGTTTTCATGCGCATGTGTGGAGTTCTCCCAGGATGGACCGATTCTGAGCAGGCTCGCGGGATGGAAGATTCGGCTTGAACGATTTTCTCCGGGGGCGGGAGTTTTGGCCACGGCCAGGGGGCGCCTTTTCCGGATGGGGCGCGCAGCCGTTATCACGGAAGAATCGCAGCGGAGAGCGTGATGGGTGCTCCGCATTGCCGCCTGGTCGTCACTTATCTCTTGCCGGCTTCCAGGGTTTTCGGCTCGCGGACCGCAGGGGCACGGAAGCCGATCTGTCGGGCGGGTTTCTCCGGCGGGGTCATGAGCGCGCGGATCGCCTTGATGATGCCGTCGATAGTCTTGTCGTGGGTTTCCAGTCTTTGCTCCAGCTCGGAGAGTTTGGCGGCAAGCTTTCTGTGGGTGGCCAGCGTCTCACGCAGGCGCACGAATGCGCGCACGACGAAGATGCTCATCTCTACCGCACGCGGGGAATTGAGCACGCTGGCGGCCATGATGGCGCCATGCTCGGTGAAAGCATAGGGTAGGTAGCGTCGGCCACCACCGCCGGGATTTGAGATCACAAAGTGTGATCTCAAAGTCTGGTTCTCTTTGGCCGTGAGTTGAAAAACGAAATCAGGCGGGAAACGCTCCTCGTTCCGTTTGATTGCCTGATTGAGCGCGCGTACCTGGACGCGATAGAGCGCCGCCAAATCGGAGTCGAGCAGGACCTTCTGGCCGCGAACCAGAAAGATTTGAGTCTCGATCGGTTTCTGTGCAAGGGCGGTTTTCCGGGGCATTTCGCCTCCTGGCTCAAATCACATACCACGGGCGACATCTCGGCAACATCACGGGAGTCATATCGGCGCGCAGCTGTGCTGGCGGAACCAGTCGATGGCGCTGCGCAGGGCTTCGTAGACGGGGACGACGCGGAGGCCGAGTTCGCATTCGGCTTTGGCTGATGACGCGAACATTTTCTTTTTGCCCATGCGGACAGCTTCGACCGTGGCGCGAGGTTCTTTGCCGAGGAGGCGGCCGGCGATGATCTCGTCGAAGAAGGCGAAAATCATGGCGGCGGAGTGGGGGACTTTCACGGTCGGCGAGGGAAGGCCGGTGATGGCGGACATCTTGTCGAGAATCTGCTTGAGAGTGAGGTTTTCGCCGCCGAGGATGTAACGCTCGCCGGGGCGTCCGGTATCGGGGTTGAGGGCGTCGGCGTGGGTGCGGGCGACTTCTTCGACGTCGACGAGGTTGAGGCCGGTGTCGACGTAGGCGGGGAATTTTTTGTTGAGGAAGTCGACGACGATGCGGCCGGTGGGCGTGGGCTTGAGGTCGCCGGCACCGATGGGCGTGGTCGGGTTGAGGATGATGACGGATTGTCCGGCGCATGCGGCTTCGATAGCGACTTGCTCGGCGAGGAACTTGGAGCGCTTGTAGGGGCCAACCATGTCGGCGAGGGTGACGGGGGTGTCTTCGTCGACGATGGTGCCGTCGGTTTTGAAGCCCATCGTCGCTACCGAAGAGGTGTAGACGAAGCGCGGGACGTTTTCTTCGCGGGCGATGCGCAGCAGGGCGCGGGTGCCTTCGACGTTGGTGCGGACCATGGTGTCGGGGTCGCGGACCCAGAGGCGGTAGTCGGCGGCGACGTGCATGACGGCGTCGCAATGACGGATGGCATTGCGGAGGGAGTCGGGTTCGAGCAGATCGCCGATGATGGTTTCGGCGCCGGATCCGGAAACCAGGCCCTGGAGGTTGGCGAGGTTGCTGGTGCGACGGACGAGAAGGCGCAGTTCAGCGCCGCGGGCGGCCAGTTCGCGGGCGACGTGACCGCCGACGAATCCTGTGGCGCCGGTGACGAAAACCTTCATACGACAGCCGGTAGCCTGTAGCCGGTAGCCGGGAGCAGAACAGGGTGCAGGGCACAGGGTACAGGGCACAGGAGTGCGCGGCGAGGCTGGGCGATCATCGTTGGTCCACGCTGAGCCAGGAGCCGAGTTCGGCGATGGGAAGACGGACGCCGACATAGAAGGCGCCGAAGAGGCCATAGAGGGCGCTGGCTTCGTCGAAGCGCATTTCGTAGATGAGTTTTTTGAAGACGCCGGGATTGTCGGAGAAAAGGTCGACGCCCCACTCCCAGTCATCAAGGCCGATGGAGCCGGAGATGATTTGCTTGACGGCGCCGGCGAAGCGGCGGCCGATGAGGCCGTGTTCGTGCATCATGCGGGCGCGATCGGGCATGGGGACGGAGTACCAGTTGACGTGCTCGCCGCGGCGCTTGTCCATGGGGTAGAAGCAGACGTATTTCGTTTCGGGGATGGAGGGAAAGAGGCGCGCGGCCATGGCCGAGGACTGGCGGTCGACCATCTCCTGAATCTGGCGGTCCCATTCGTCGCTGAAGGGCTCGACCTTCTCGTTGCTGAGCAGGGAGTAGGTCTTGACCGAGGATTCGTAGAGGCCGAGCTCGACGATGGAGAGATAGGAGTGGGTGGGCTGAAGGAAGCTGCCGAGTTCGGTGCGGGCAAGGTCGCGCTGGACTTTGGCGAGCTGCTCGATGGAGTCGCGGAAATGGATGAGCAGGAGGTCACCCTTGTGTCCAAGCTGGGCGAAAAGGGCGGACTGGTTGGGGCGGCCTTCGGAGGAGTGGGTTTCGAGGGGCGCGAGGAAAGCAGAGGCTTCGGCGATGGTGCGCTGGTGTGCTTTTGGGTCGGCGTGTCGCCAGGCAGGCCAGTCGAAGCGGAACATCTGATGAAGGAGGCTTGCACCGTCGAGGGTGAGCGGAAATGGCGGTAGTTCGGGCAAGAAGGCCTCCGGCAGGGTACAGGGTACAGGGTACAGGTTGCAGGGATCACAGCGGGCGCCGGATAGCGTTCCGCGTTAGAAAGACCCTTATCCGTGCTTTCGCCATTAGCGGCTGCAACGTAATTCGAAGGCTCGTCCAGGATGACGGGGCGTCACCGAGGAGAGAGGTTTTCGTCGGCGTAGAGCTCGGCGATGGCGGCGGCGTATTTTTGCGCGATGACGCGGCGGCGGAGTTTCATGCTGGGGGTGAGCTCGCCGGAGTCGACGGTCCACTCCTCGGGGACGAGGCGAAAGCGCTTGATGGTTTCGAAATTGGCGAGGGTGGCGTTGACGCGGTCGACGATGGTTTGGTATTCGGCGCGAATTTTTGGATCTTCGACCAGGTCTTCACGGCTGAGGGCGGGAATGCCGTGTTCTTTGGCCCAGGGTTCGAGCGCGGCGAAGTTGGGCATGATGAGGGCGGAGGCGAATTTGTGGCGATCGCCGACGAGGGCGACGTTGCCGACCAGGTAATTGGTCTTGAGTTTGTTCTCGATGGGCTGGGGCGCGATGAGCTTGCCGCCAGAGGTTTTGAGGAGTTCTTTTTTGCGGTCGGTGATGAAGAGGAAGCCGTCGGCGTCGATGTGGCCGATGTCGCCGGTCGGGAACCAGCCGGCCTCATCGATGGCCCCGGCGGTATCGGTGGCGCCCTTGCCAGGGTTTTTCCAGTAGCCCTGAAAGATGCTGGGGCCGCGGACGAGCAGCTCGCCATCTTCGGCGATGCGGCACTCGACGTTGGGCAGCGGCTTGCCCACCGAGCCCATGCGGTTGGCGTTGGGTGTGTTGAGGGCGATGACGGGCGAGGTTTCAGTAAGGCCGTAGCCTTCGAGGATGCGGACGCCGGCACTCGCAAACCAGTGCGCGGTATCGAGGCCGAGGGGCGCGCCTCCCGCGATGAAGTAGCGGACGCGGCCGCCAAAGCCGGCGTGGAGCTTCTTGTAGACGAGCGCATTGGCGACTTTCCAGGAGGGCGATGAGGGGCGTTCGCCGGCAGCGATTTTGTGCTTGTGCCGGGCGCCAGTCTTCAGCGCCCAGCCGAAGAGGTTGCGCTTGATGGCGGATTCGGAAGCTCGCTGCTCGGCGACCTGGCGGACTTTTTCGAAGACGCGCGGCACGGCGACGAGGACGGTGGGCTGGACGGCGGCGAGGGTTTGCGGCAGCTTGTCGAAGCTGGGGCAATAGGCGATGAGGACATCCTTCGCATAGAGGGCGTAGTCGAGGTGGCGCGCGGTGATGTGCGAGAGGGGAAGGAAGGAGATGCAGGAGTCGGAGGGGTTGAGGCCGAACTCGTCGAGGGAGTGGTTGACATTGCAGGCGATGTTGCCGTGGGTGAGCAAAACGCCTTTGGGTTCGCCGGTGGTGCCGGAGGTGTAGATGAGGGTGGCGAGGTCGGTGGGCTGAATCTGGCGGGCGGCGTGCTCGAAGGTGGTGTCGCGGTGGTGGGCGTGCGCGTCGGCTCCAGCGATGAGGGAGGAGAAGGTGTGGGCGCTGGAGGTGGGCTCGTCATCCATGAGGACGATGTGTTCGAGGTTGGCTGCAGCGCGATGGGCCGCGACTTTGTCGAGCTGCGCGCGCGTGGAGACGAAGAGAGCGCGGGAACCGGAGTCGGCGAGGAGGGGGAGAATCTGATCGGCGAGGAGGTTGGGATAAATGGGGACGTCGACGGCGCCGATGGCGAGGCAGGCGAAGTCGGCGATGGCCCACTCCCAGCGGTTTTCGGAGAGGATGGCAACGCGATCGCCCTTGCCGATGTCCCAGGAGCGGAGAGCGGCAGCGACGGCGCGAACACGCTGATAGACCTGGGAGGAGGAGAGAGGCTGCCAGGCGCCGGTGGAGTCCTGAACCAGCATGGCCCGATCGCGGCGGCTGTCCGCGATGGTGAAGAGAATATCGTTGAGCGTCTCGAGGTGAAGCACGCGGGGATCAATGTATCGGAGCGGGGGCAGGGGCGCAAGTGATTGAGGGGAGCGGGTGACGGAGCGAAGGCGGGGATCGGACCAAAACGGGACACTTTGAGGGTGGGGGATGACCAAAGTGGGGTTCGTGGCAACACCTGTGACGAAGGTCACAAGGACTCCGGGAGCTTCGGACCGATGATGGACCCAGATTGATCTTCCCGTTTTGTCCCGGCGCTGCCGGATTTTCGGCGGTGGACCCTTTTTAAGGACAGAGGGTTGACTTCGACAACTGAGGCAACGCTGTCGAGATTTTCCTGGCGCACCTGAGGCAGGAACTGGCTGGACGTCTGCCAGGCGCCGTAACTAATTTTGCAGTCAACCGATCCCTGGGGGTCCTGCCATGCATTGTGACGCTCACCTCCACCAAGGCTCCCTTACCCGCCGGGCCGCAACGAAGCTGCCCAGCGCCGACGCGTTCTGCATCCATTGCTTCCGCAGCCTGGGAGCGATCCGCGACGCTTCGCAGCGAGCGAGGGCGGAAGCGCAACACCAGTGCCCGGAAAAGCGGCAGGCGATGCTGCCGGCTACGCCGCCCCCCTACAACTAGAATTTCAGCAGCCAGCAGCCAGCAGCCAGCAGCCAGCAGCCAGCAGGTAGCAGGTAGCGCGCTGCGCGACTGATCGAGTCAGGAGTGCGGAACGCCGAGCCAGCGCGGGACGCGGCGCCGGTACTCGTTGTAGGAATCGCCGCGAGTTCGGGCGAGATGCGGTTCTTCGAGAAGAACGACGACGAGATGGAAAAAGAGGGCGGCGATCAGAAGATAGACGCCGATCCGCAATGAGCGGTAGACGATGGCCTGGCCGCCAATGGCGGTGAGCACGCCGACGTACATGGGATTGCGCGAGTAACGATAGAGGCCGCTGCCGACGATCTGCGGGGGTTCTTCGCCGATCACCGCGCGTATGGGTCGCGTGAAGAAGACGGCTGGAGTGCCTCCGGCTCGGAGAAAGTCGACAAAGCAGCGGAGATAGATGAGCGCGCCGATGGCGAAGAGGATCCAGCCGAGGGACCACCAGCCGGCGGCAGCGGCGTGTCCATTGCGCAGGGTCTGCGGGACGTAGAAGGCGACGACGCCGGGAACGAGCACGGTGAAGATCAGACCCTGGAGCCAGAGGAGCATGGGGACAGGGTACAGGGAACAGTGAACAGTGATCAGTGGTCAGGGGACAGGTTGCCGCGTTCGGCGGATAGCGGATAGAAAGGCCTGGAAAACAGCGGATAGCGGACAGAAAAGAGACGCGCTTCGCGCGTCGCCCACGTCCCCAACTGCAGGGAGCCGTTCGACTCGCTCCGCTTGCTCAGGCCAGGCTGTGGGGCCACCCGCGCTCGATCAGCTTTGAGCAGCAGTGCCCTGGAGGCCGAGGGTTGCGGCACTGGCGCGCATGGCGGCGATGCAGTTGGCAATGTGGTCGTCGAGCGGGACGTCGAGCTCGGCTGCGCCTTTGATAATGTCGTCCCGATTGACGCCGCGGGCGAAAGCTTTGTCCTTCATTTTTTTCCTCACGCCGGCGGCGTCGACATCATGAATTGATTTGGTGGGCTTGACGAGCGAGCAGGCGGTGAGGAATCCGGCGAGTTCGTCGCAGGCGAAGAGCGCTTTGGCGAGCGGCGTGGTGCGAGGGACGCCGGAGTAGTCGGCGTGGCCGAGAATGGCGGTGCGCATTTCTTCCGGCCAGCCCTGCTCGGTGAGGATGGCGATGCCGACGAAGGGATGCTCTTCGCGCGAAGGGTGCTTCTCGTAGTCGAAATCGTGGAGGAGCGCGGTGGCGGACCAGGTTTCAAGAAGGGCGTCGCGATCATCGCCACTGAGGCCGGTCGCATCGGCGTGACGCTCGGCGTACGAGCGCACGCAGCACTCGACTGCAAGCGCGTGTTTGATGAGGCCGGGGGACTGGGTGTGCTCGTTGAGCACGGACCAGGCGCGTTCGCGAGAGAAAGGAGAAGCGGACATGGGTCAGATTTCCTCTTTGGTTTTTCCTGGCAATTCCTGGATTATTTGCGGACGACTCACAGTTTTCACTTGACAAGGAGGATAACCTCCCGGCAAGGTATGTCCAAGGTCGATTCGGAGTGGCCGCAGTCGCCAACCGGATCTGCCCGGATCGCTTGCTCTGGCGTTCCGTACAACCTATGGCAACTACGTTAGCAACTGTTGAGGCCCGCGAGGTACTTCGTTGCGACTCATGTGGGTTGGTGCAATTTCGCACATCTAATTCCCTGTGCAGGCGATGCCGCAAACCCCTGGAGATCGACGAGCCGGAAGCGCTGTCTCCGCAACTGGTGACGACGAACGCCCAGGGAGTTGAAGAAGCGGAAGGCATCAACGTGGCGCGCGCGGTGAGGGAAGTGCGTCACGATCGTTGCCTGAGCCAGCGACAGCTCGCAGGGCGCATGCAGGTGCCACGCACCTACATTTCGAAGATTGAGAATGGCAAGGCGGTGCCGACGCTTTCTTCGCTGCAACGGCTGGCAACGGCGCTGGAAGTGGGCATCTGCGATCTGCTGCACGATGGGAACAGCCGGCGGGCGCGCGAGGCGGCCGCGGTGCTGGCGGATCCGTTTCTTGCGGAGATCGCTCCTCTGGTGGTGCAGCTGGACGCGTTTCAGCGGGCGATGTTCCTGAACCAGGTGCGCGAGACGGCGATGGGCCGGCGGCGTTCGGCGTAGCGTCGCCTGCGCGAAAACCCTTTCCTTCATGTGCGCGGCAGACTCGGTTCCGAGGCTGCCGCTGGTCTGTATAATTTGCGAGAGAGGGAACTGCCCCAACCTTCGCGGCTGTGGCGCATGCGTGTAGCAGCGGCACAGCGCGGCAAGGACCCGCCGGGCGCAGTCCTGCCAAACACCGTTGCGGCAGGGGCCACTCGAAAGGAACCGTTGTCACTCAATTCCAGCCGAGTTCATGAACTGCCCGCCGATGAGGCAGCGGTGTACCGCCGTCTCGACGCGGAGCGGCTGCCGCATCACGTGGCGATCATCATGGACGGGAACGGACGCTGGGCGGGCAAGCGGAGCCTGAAGCGATTCTTCGGGCACCAGCAGGGAGCCGAGGCGGTGCAGTACGTGGTGGAAAGCGCGTCGCGCATCGGGCTGCCGTGGCTGACGCTGTATGCTTTCTCGCTCGAAAACAATCTGAAGCGGCCGAAGGCGGAAGTGAATTTTCTGATGCGGTTGCTAAAAAGTTATTTGAGCAACAATGTGCAGCGCATGAATGACAACAACGTGCGCATCCGCTACGTTGGGCGGACGGAAGAGCTGCCGGATGAAGTGCGGGAGCGGATGCAGTGGGCGGCGGATGCGACGAAGCACAACACGGGGACCACGCTGACGCTGGCGCTGAATTATGGAGGACGGTCGGAACTGGTGGACGCTTTTCGGCGGCTGGCCGAGGAAGTGCAGCGGAAGAATCTGCGGCTGGACCAGGTGAGCGAGGTGGATATCCACCGGCATCTGTACACGGCGCACATGCCGGATCCAGATTTGCTGATTCGGACGTCGGGCGAGATGCGGGTGTCGAATTTTCTGCTGTGGCAGATCGCGTACACGGAGATTTTTGTGACGGACCGGCTGTGGCCGGACTTCCGCGGGATTCATATGCTGGAGGCGATTGAGGACTACCAGCGCCGCGAGCGGCGGTATGGCGGGCTGAACGACGGAACGGAGTCGGACGATGTGGAGAGTCTGCCGGCGAAGTTGTCGGTGGTCGGCTGAAGAGCAGGGAGTAGGGGGTAGGGAGTAGGAAAAGGCGCATCGTGAGGATGCGCCTTTTTCTCTGCGGGATCATTATTTGCGGCGTTCAGCTATCGTGGTCCTTCCCGCATATTTCCGGCGGACAGACTTATACCCATTGGGGATCTTGTCAAAATCTTCTGGCCGGTTGCCGCCCGAACGGTCCAGCAGATCGAGCGCTTTGGAAATCAGGGCCCCAGTCGCTTTGGGTCGACGCGCCAGCCACTCTTCGTGCTGAAGATGGGCGAGCTTCTCAGCGACAGCGATGTTGATGAACTGGTTGAGCGACACACCCTCGTTGCGAGAGAAGTTCTCCGCAACCCGGCGCACGGAGGGCATGAGCCGAAGGGGAAACTTACTCGCGGCGGGTTTCTTGCTACTCACTGGCATAAGCCCTATTCCTTTCTCCGGAATTTGCTTAATAGCTCGGCAGGAATCAACACGGCGAGGCTAAAACGCTCTGCCGCATCGCGAAAATGTTTCGTATTGTTGGTCACAATCGCGTCGGCGTTCCCATTAATTGCCAACTCCATAACCAGGTCATCGTTTACATCCGGCGACAGCGGGCGATATCGAAAAGCAACATAGACCGGCTCGGCAATTGCCTCCATCGCGTCCAGGATCAACGACGTCTGCGCCTGCGATCTGCCCGATCCGCGCAAGTGTTCCGCACGCAGCGCCACGTCCCGGTACTCGCAGGCCAGGTTGTAGTTCATAAGGATCGTGAGTTCGCCCCGTAGCACCAAGCGCAGAATTTCTGCTGACGCCCCGGCGCCCGAGCGTAGCGCGGATATCAGCACGGAGGTATCAACAACGATCCGCACCAAAGTATGGTATCACGGGTGATACCACCCGAGGCATGTTGACTGAGGGCTATTCGGTGGGGGCACCGGCGGGGGCGATCCAGGCTCTTTGCGGGGCGGTGACCTTAACGTCGGGGGCGGTGACTTTCACTTTGAGGCTCTCGACTTCCGCTTTGCCGCGCAGCGGAGCGGAGAAGCCGAGTTCGTACTGGTTGTTGAGGCGGCGGCTGAAATCGTCGAAGTAGGGCTGCAGCGTGACCGGATTGCCGGTGCCGATCCAGTACGAGTTGCCTCCGGTGGCATCGGTGACTTCAAGAAGAAGATTCTGGCCGGCGGCGTTCTCATAGCCGCTGCGATCCACACGGCCGACGTTGCGCCAGTAGATGGAATAGACGACGAGATGGGCACGCGCCGCGTCCTGGATGGCCGTTTGCACGTAGGGATCGTCAGGATCGTAGCGCAACTCGTAGTAGTCGACGCCATCGGTGATCATCATGACTTCGCGGCGTGCCGCTGGGTCGTGGGAGGGCCAGTTCTTCGCCAGGTCGGAGAGACAGAAGTAAGGGCTGGCGCTTTGGCCGGACGCACCGATGGGCAGGTGGAGTTCCTGAAGCACTATCGTGTGGTTGGCCGTGAGCGGACCGGAGAGTAACGCGCGGCCGTTCTGCATGTAGGCGAGCGAGATTTTGACGTTGGGCGGAAGGCTCTGGATGAACTGGCGGATGTCGTCGAACTCGCGGCCGAGACTGACGCGCGCTCCGTCATCGATGAGCAGCACCAGCTCGACGCCGGCCTGGGGGCCGCGGAAGGGCTGCCAGTTGGCAACCTGGCTGTGCTTGCCATTCACTTCGACCTGAATGCTCTGCTCGGAGACGTTGGTAGCGGGAGCGTCGGATTTTTTGGGCATGACCGTGATGACGGCCTGTCCCTGACCCTGATTCTCGTTTTGCGGGAGGGCGAACGGTGCGGTGGCGAGAAATGCCGCAGCGAGAACGACGAGGGATCGAGTTGTTGTGCTCATAGTTCCTCTTTGCAGTGGAGAACAGTGCTTCCGGCTCGAGCGCGGTTCCTGTGCGGAGCCGCGCCTAAGCAAAGCAGTCACCCTTTCATTAGATGGAACTGGAGCGCGATTCGTCTCAAGCTGGGTTTACGGACGATGGAAAGGGACGCAGGTGCGGCCGAAACAGAGGCGATAGCGGCCGGGCGCGTCGCCGTCGAGGATCTGCAACGGCATGGGGCGCTCCATGCGGTCGTCGTGGTGGTCGGGAGCCTGGAGGACATCGTGATTGCCGATGTCCATGACATCGAAGTGATCGCCGACGAAGCCAACGCCGTAGGCGCCGGGGACGAGAGGATGGCCGCCGACTTCCAGCGGGACCTCAGTGAGGAGATAGCCCTGGTATTTTTCCTGAATGGTGCTGGAGTAGCCAGAGGTGTCGACGAGGACGGCCAGGACGTAATGGCCATCGGGGAACTGGACGCCGGCGGAGTTGCGGAGCTGGGTATTGGCGGATTTGCCCGCGTAGAAAACGGAGTCGGGCAGAACTTTGGAGGCTTCGGGAGCGTGAAGGATAGTGCCGGGCGTCTGCGCTGTTGCGGCAAGGGGCAGAGAGATGAGGGCGGCGATAAGAAAATGGAAAGGGCGAACACTGCGGAGCACGTTCATGGTGGGTCTCCTGGGGTGCGGAGTGAGTATACCGCCGCGCGACGAGGGTGCGATCCTTCTTTCGGAGGGTTCGAGCCGGGCGGCCCTCGTAACTGCGGCGATTCCCCTAATGTTGCGGCAACGCAGAATGTTTGGGAATCGCCAACGAGAATTTAGTATCGATGGATGCGCAACGCGCGGGACCAACATGTGGGACGCTGGCGGGCGGTGCGGCGCGCCATGGCCGAGCAGGAGGTCGAAGCGCTGCTGGTGACGCATCTGCCGGATGTGCGCTGGCTGTGCGGATTTACCGGGTCGAATGCGGCGCTGGCGGTGACGGGGACGAAGGCTGCGTTGTTCACCGACGGCCGCTACACGACGCAGGCGCGGGAGGAAACGCGCGGGGCACGGGTGGCGATCGCGAAAAAATCGGCGTTGCGGGAATGCGCTGCGCTGCTGGGTGATTCGGCGAAACAGGCGTGGTTCGACCCGGAGCACACGACGGTTGCGGAATTGGCGCTGATGCGCACGGGACTGAGTGCGAAGAAAAGCCGGGGATTTTTCGTTGCCCTGAAGAAGCCGCTGGTTTCGGCTCTGCGCATGGTGAAGGACGATGGCGAGCTGGCGCTGATGAGCCAGGCGGCGGAGCTGGGATGTGCTCTCTTTGAAGCGATGCTGCCGCGTATCGAAAGCGGGATGACGGAAGTCGCGCTGGCGGCGGAGCTGGAGTTTGCAGCGAGACAGCAAGGCGCGGAGGGAATGTCATTTGAGACGATCATTGCGTCGGGGGCACGGTCGGCGCTGCCGCACGGGCGCGCCACAGTGGCGAAGCTGCCGCGCAAGGGATTCGTAACGCTGGACTTCGGTGTTATCCTCAATGGTTATTGCTCCGATATGACGCGCACTGTGCACGTGGGCGGTGCGAGTGTTGAGGAGCGTGCCGCATATGAAGCGGTGCTTGAGGCGCAGGAGTCCGCGGTGGCGGCGGTCAAGCCTGGGGCAACCTGCGGAGCAGTGGACGAGGCGGCACGGAGGGTTCTGAAGAAGGCGGGGTTGGGGAAGTACTTCACGCACTCGACGGGTCACGGCGTGGGGCTGGAGATTCATGAGCAGCCGCGGGTGGCCGCAGGGCACGCAATGCCGCTGAGCGCGGGAATGGTAATCACAATTGAGCCGGGAGTTTATCTGCCGGGGAAGTTCGGAATACGAATCGAAGATATGGTCGCGGTGACGAAGAGCGGGGGCCGGATTCTGACGCCCGTCACCAAAGGCTGGATCGAGCTGTAGGGTGAGAGGCCGCGCGAGAACAACGATGAAATCGGAAGACATAAGAGAACTGAAGGAACTGGTCGAGTTCCTGAAGGAAAACAACATCGGCGAATTCGATCTTGAACGCGGCGAGCTGAAGATTCGCATCAAGTTTGCGCAGGAAGGCGGCGCGGATCTGGCAGGGTTGGCGCGGCTGGTGGGATCGCAGGGGCATCCGGCTGCAGCGCCGGCGCCGGGGGTGGTATCCGCGGCCCATGCAGCGGCTGCGACCACGACGCATCCGGCCGAAGCACCTGGAGGCGAGACAGACGAGGAGGCTTCGCTGCATGTGGTGAAGTCGCCGATTGTCGGGACATTCTATGAATCGCCATCGCCGGGATCGGCGGCGTTCGTGAAGATCGGCGATCAGGTGGAGATCGGCCAGGTGCTGTGCATTGTGGAAGCGATGAAGCTGATGAACGAGATTGAGAGCGATGGCGCCGGCGAGATTGTGAAGCGGTTCGTGCAGAATGGCCAGCCGGTGGAATACGGCCAGGCACTGTTTGCGGTGCGTCCCCGATAGCTATGCGTAAAGTCCTGATCGCCAATCGCGGCGAAATCGCGCTGCGCGTCATATGCGCATGCAAGGAAATGGGTCTGCGCACGGTGGCCATTTACAGCGATGCGGACCGGCACTCGCTGCACGCTCGCTTCGCGGACGAGGCGATCTGCATCGGGCCGCCGCGTTCGGCAGAGAGCTACCTGAACGTGCCCGCGGTGATCAGCGCGGCGGAGATCGCGGACGTGGATGCGATTCATCCGGGTTACGGGCTGCTGAGCGAGAACGCCAATTTCGCCGAGGTGTGCCGCGCGTCGAACATCAAGTTCATCGGGCCTCCGCCGGAAGTGACGCGACTGATGGGCGAGAAGGAAAAAGCGCGCCAGGCGATGAAGCGGGCGAAGGTGCCGATTCTGCCGGGGTCGGAGGGCACGATCCAGAACGAAGGCGAGGGCCTGGAGTGGGCGCAGACGGTCGGGTATCCGGTGATCCTGAAGGCATCGGCGGGCGGCGGCGGGCGCGGAATGCGCGTGGTGCGCACACCGGAGGAGTTGCCAGGACTTTTTCAGGCGGCGCAAAGCGAGGCAGCGAATGCGTTCGGCAACGGCGACCTCTATATGGAGAAGTTCATCGAACGGCCACGGCACATCGAGTTTCAGATTCTGGCCGATGAGCATGGAACGGCGATGTCGCTGGGCGAGCGCGAGTGTTCGATCCAGCGCCGGCATCAAAAGCTGATCGAAGAGGCGCCGTCGCTGCAGGTGACGCCGAAGATGCGCGAGGAAATCGCGAAGACGCTGAAGCGGTGCATGGAAGGGGTTGGGTATCAGAACGCGGGAACGATCGAGTTCCTGATGGATGAGGATGGGAAGCTTTACTTCATCGAGATGAACACCCGCATTCAGGTCGAGCATCCGGTGACGGAGATGATCACGGGCATCGATCTGGTGAAGGCCCAGCTGAGGATCGCGATGGGGGAGAAGCTGTCGGCGATTGTGCACGAGCCGGTGCCGATGCGCGGGCACGCGATCGAATGCCGGGTGAATGCGGAGCATCCGGAGAAATTCACACCGTCGGCGGGGAAAATTACGGCGTTCAACGTGCCCGGGTTCAACGGGATTCGCGTCGATACGGCGCAGTATGCGGAGGGGGTGGTTCCTCCGTACTACGATTCGCTGATCGCCAAGGTGATCGCGCACGGCGCGGATCGCGGGGAAGCGATGGCGCGGATGCAGCGCGCGCTGGAGATGTTCATTGTGGAGGGGATTCACACGTCGATTCCGCTGCACCAGCGGATTTTCCAGGACGAGGAGTTCCGTCGCGGCGAGTTCGACACGAAGTTCATGGAGCGGTTTTTCGAGCGGGAGAAGCAGCGGAAAGAAGTGGAACTGGTGGGAAGTTAGGCGTCGCAGAGGGCGACGGCCTGGCGCAGGCTGGTGAGCGGGTCGCCGGTGGGGAGAAATTCGTGAGCGACGTAGCCGCTGAAACCTGCGTCGGCGATGGCTTTCATGACTGCGGCGTACTGGATTTCCTGGGTCGCGTCGATTTCGTGGCGGCCGGGAACGCCTCCGGTATGGAAATGGCCGAGGACGCCGATGTCCTGGCGGATGGTGTCGATGAGGTCCCCTTCCATAATTTGCATGTGGTAGATGTCGTAAAGCAGCTTGACACGCGGTGAGTTGACTTCGTGCATGACGCGCGCGCCCCAGGCGGTGTGGTCGGCCATGTAGTCGGGATGGTTCACCTTGCTGTTGAGCAGCTCGAGACAGATGGTGACGCCGTTGGCCTCGGCGATGGGCTTGAGGCGGTTGAGGCCGAGGATGGTGTTGCGCGCGCCTTCATCGTCGGACATGCCGCGACGATTTCCTGAGAAGGTGATGACGTTGGGGACGCCCGCTTTCGCGGCGAGGGGAATGTTTTTGCGCAAGGCGGCTTCGATGGAGTCGTGGTTCTCGACGCGGTTGAGGGCGTCAGAGATGGTGCCTCCGCCGGCGTAGCCCATGGTGCAGATGAGGCCGTGGCGGCGGGGGATTTCATATTCGTCGACTTCGAGGAGGTCGATGCCTTTGAGGCCGAGCTGGACAGCCCACTGGCAGAGCTGGTCGACGGAGAGGTCTTTGTAGCACCAGCGGCAAACGGACTGGTGGATGCGTCCCTTGCCAGCTTGCGGCATGGGGGAAGCATACGCCGGGAGCGCGGAAGCCAGAGAGACGGCAGCGGTGGATTGGAGAAATGCGCGGCGGGAAGGCACGAAGACAGGTTACAGGTTGCAGGTTACAGGTCACAGAAAAACAGGAGACAGGGAACAGGGCCCGGAGGCGGGGAGTTTGTCCTGTAGAATTTTTCGCAATGTCTGCGATGTCGAGAAGATTGCCGGGAGTGTGTTCATGATGCGTGGTAGCTGTGTTGCTGTTGTCGTTCTCGCTCTGACTGCGACTGCTTTTGCGCAAGGCTCTGCGGGGCCAGAACCGGCGCCGATGCCGCTGCCGATTGCCGCTCCGGTGGACACGCCTTATCCGGGGACGATTGCGCTGACGGTGAACCTGACGAACACCGTGGATCACGTGGCGACGGTGCACGAGACGATTCCGGTGAAGGCCGGCGAGCTGACGTTGCTGTATCCGCAATGGATTCCGGGAAACCACTCGCCGACGGGACCAATCGACAAGGTGGCGGGGCTGTTTGTGAAGGCGGATGGAAAGACGATCCCGTGGGTGCGCGACCAGGTGAATGTGTATGCATTTCACATTCAGGTGCCGAAGGGCGTGACGTCGCTGGACGTGGACTTCGATTATCTTTCAGCGGTGCGGCAGCAGGACGGGCGCGTTGAGTATTCATCGCAACTGGCGGATCTGGCGTGGAACACGGTGGTGCTGTATCCGGCGGGGCATTTTTCGCGGGACATCCATTTTCAACCGAGCATCGTGCTGCCCAGCGGATGGAAGTATGCGACGGCGCTGACGACGGACTCGCAGGACGGCGACACGGTTCACTTTAAGGAGACGACGCTGAACACGCTGGTGGATTCGCCGCTGTATGGGGGCGTGAATTTTAAGCGCATCGATCTCTCCACAGGGCCGGACAATCCCGTGTTCCTCGATGTGTTCGCCGATGAGCCGAAGGACCTGGAGATCACGCCGGAGGAATTGCAGGCTCACAAGAATCTGGCGATCCAGGCGCAGAAGCTGTTCGCCTCGCATCATTACGATCACTACGACTTTCTGTTTTCGCTTAGCGATGTGATTGGCGGGAATGGGCTGGAGCATCACCAGTCGAGCGAGGACGGGACGCGAACGAACTATTTTACGGACTGGGCTGCAGGCGCGCGCGAGCGCGATCTGCTGTCGCATGAGTACACGCACTCGTGGAACGGAAAGTTCCGCAGGCCGGCGGATTTGTGGACGCCGAACTTCAACGTGCCGATGCGGGACGATTTGTTGTGGGTTTATGAGGGGCAGACGCAGTACTGGGGCGTAGTGCTGGCGGCGCGTTCGGGGCTGATTAACGCGGAACAGGCGCGCGATGAGATGGCGGGGATAGCAGCGGGATTCGAGGCGAGCAAGGGGCGCGACTGGCGGCCGCTGGTGGATACGACGAATCAGCCTACGGTTTCGCAGCGGAGACCGATGAGCTGGGTGAGCTGGCAGCGGCCGGAGGACTACTACACCGAAGGGCTGCTGGTGTGGCTGGATGCGGACACGAAGATTCGCGAGCTGAGCGAGGGGAAGAAGTCTCTGGACGATTTTGCGAAGGTGTTTTTCAGCGTGAACAACGGCAGCTTTGTCACGGACACGTATACGTTCGAGGACCTGGTGGCGGCGCTGAATCAGGTGCAGCCGTATGACTGGACCACGTTCCTGCGCGAGCGCGTGTACGAGCTGCATCCGGAAGTGCCGGAGAATGGGTTTGCGCAGGGCGGGTACAAGCTGGTCTACAACGACACACCCTTTCCGGGCGAAAGGCGCGGCGCAGCGGAGAATCCGCGGTTCGGAACGAGCTTTGCGGATTCGCTGGGGTTCAGCGTGATGGGCGAAGGGATGCTGGGGGGCGTGATGTGGGACAGCCTGGCGTTCAAGGCGGGTCTTGTGCCGGGCATGCAACTGCTGGCGGTGAACGGCGGCGTTTATTCCGCGGACAAACTGCGAGAGGCGATCAAGAAAGCGGAAAAAGATACAGGGCCGATCACGCTGCTGGTGAAGGATCGGGACCAGATTAAGTCAGTAGTGCTGGATTATCACGGCGGGTTGCGGGTTCCGCACCTGGAGCGGGTTGAGGGGACGCCGGCGCGGCTGGACGACATTTTGAAGCCCGTCGAGTAGGGCTTCAGCGTTCGACGATGCGGTCGAGGAGATCGAAGAATTCCGGGAATGAGATGGCGGCGGATTCCGCACCGCGGATGAGGGTGTCTCCGGTGGCGCGGAGAGCGGCGACGGAGAAGGCCATGGCGATGCGGTGATCGCCGCCGGAGTCGATTTCGGCTCCATGAAGGGATTGACCGCCGGGAACGTCGAGGCCGTCGTCGAATTCCTCAACCTCGGCGCCCATAGCGCGGAGATTGGCGGCGACCAGCGCGATGCGGTCGGATTCTTTGACGCGGAGTTCTTTGGCGTCGCGGATACGGATGCCGTTCTGCGTGTATGGGCCGATGGCGGCGAGGACGGGCAGCTCGTCAATGAGCTGCGCCGAGAGCGCGCCGGAGATGGTGGTCCCGGTGAGGCCCTGCGGCGGCGCGTTGACCTGGACCACGCCGACCAGCTCGCCGTGCTTGTCTTCGAGATTGAGGACGCCGATGTGCGCGCCGAGAGCGGTGAGCACGTCAAGGAGCGTGGCGCGGGTGGGGTTGAGGCCGAGCGCGTCGAAGATGAGGTTGGAGCCGGGGAAGAGCGCGGCGGCGCAGAGGAAGAAGGCGGCGGAGGAGATGTCGCCGGGGACGGTGGCTTCGATGGCGTGGAGGTGCTGG
>JBAVUB010000002.1:0-4254 GCA_049696575.1 Acidobacteriaceae bacterium
TCCCAACCCCAGCCAGAAACTCGACCGGCAGGCAGCCGACGCGCTCATCGCCGCCTTCGCCGCAGCCGGACTCGTCCCTCCCGACCTCCTGGCCACGATGGGGTCTTCGCACTCGTGAATCACGCAATCACACACGCGAATGCATCAAGCGCACGCGTCAAGCCGTCACTCACGCTCGTCATTGATACATGTCCCGTGCGCGACGCAACTGACTCGGCGTCAATCATCAAGCCCCGTCACGCGCGCCATTGGATGCATTCGCACGCGTCAGGTGCATCAATGACACGCGTGATCGAAGTGACTTGCCCTCAATCATCTGCCGCAGGGTCCAACGTGCCGGCCTCGCCAAACCGTTTAGATCCAATCACCGCCCCACGCAAGAGGAGAGGGGTAGGGGTCTTCCGGACAGAAAAAGACCGAGGGCCGATTGGGTCAGCCCTCGGGATGCCGGTCTCTTACGACCCGGAGAAAAGCTTGTAAGGGGCCTAAAGGCTGTTTCCGATACCGTTGAACTCGTTGGAAATCTGGTTGGCGAGAGAGCCCATGGATACGACCGCACCCAGGGCAATCAAGGCAGCAATCAAAGCATACTCAATGAGGTCCTGACCGGATTCCTCTTTGAGAAGGGCTCTGAGGGGAGTGATAACGTGCATCGCTTTCTCCTTGGAGCCCCACGATTCTCTTGGTCAATGCCCCTATCGTGGAGCGTTGTACGACTGTTGGACCATTGGAACCCGGATGGGCAACAGCGGCAATGACGCTGGAGTGGAATTACGTCAGGGTGGAATTACCGCAGCGTGAAGGTGGATTACCTCAGCATGGAGAGCCACTTATCCTGGAGAAATGCGGCGGGCTAACTTGTCCGGTTTCGGGGCGGTTACTGCAGGAAAGACGGAGAAGCAGCCTGTAGCCCGCAGCCGGCAGCCCGTTCTGGAGAACGCGGCGGTTCAACCGACCATGCGCTCCATGTCGACGGGACGAAGGATGGAGATGGAGGCGCCGTGGCGAGCGATGATCTCGTCGCGCTCGAACTGGTTGAGCAGGCGGGTGACGGTTTCGCGCGAAGTGCCGGCCATATTGGCCAGTTCCTCATGGGTGAGCGCCATGGTGAAGCGAAGCTCGGGCTTGCCGCAGGAGTTGGTGCGAGCCCAGTCGAGAAGCAGCTGGGCGAGGCGTCCGGCTGCGGAGCCGGAGAGCGCGAGGCGGCGCGCGTCGAGGAAGACTTCGTGGTATTCGCGGGCGATGACCTGGGCAGCGTGGCGGCTGACGTCGCCGAAGTGGCTGAGGAATTCAAGGAAGTCGCGGCGGCGCACGCTGCGGATCTGGCAGGGCTCGAGGGTTTCGGCAGTCACCTCGTAGGGCAGATCGTTGAGGGTAGCGGTGAGGCCGAGCACGTCGCCAGGCACGGCGATTTTCAGGATCATGGTGCGGCCGTCGCGCGAGGTGGCGGCGAGCTTGATCTGGCCGCTGCACACGACAAAGATGCCGGCGGCGCGCTGGCCCTCTTCAAAGACGATGGAGCGGCTGGGGTAGGAAATCTGCATCGCGATTTCGTCGAAGCGCTCGATGGCTTCTTCGGGCAGATTGCAGAAGAGGCGTTCGGCGCGGTCGGTGCACTGGGCGCAGCGCTCGGGAACCTGGCGGGCTGCTGGGGGCGTTCCGTTTTTTCCTGAGGTGGCCATTTAGCTCCAGTTCTCCGCCAACGCGATGCGGTCATGGGCGCGAGGCGATGCGAGGGGATGACTCCTGGAAGGCCGCACTTGTTCGCCAGGCGGCCTCCAGGTCTCGACGGCAAACAACGGGGTGCAGGCGTCGCACAGCCAGATAACCCTTCGCCGAAGACTCTGGCATTCACCCGCATTCCCGTCTGCGCCGAGGAAATCGACAGAATAGATTTGGCCGCTCCGCAAATAGAGCGCTTCGGCACCGCAGGCTGGATTCGCACACGTCATCCATCGACTCCGAGACAGCACTTCGACTGCAACCGGACGATCGGATCAGCCGATCGCCAGGGGACTTGCTAATTCTTTGTGGGCCAATTTGTCCTCGACCAGCACGGGGCTCACTCTGAGCGAGATAACCGGGCAGGGCGCGGAAACCAGAATCTTGTAAGCGGCCGGTTCGGTGCCGGGCAGCCAGCTGTGCGCGGGCGCGTGGACGCCGAGCACGATGAGGCCAGCCTGGATTTCGTGGGCCGCAGAGAGAATTTCCTGCACGACGTTGCCGGAGGCGACTTTGGCGTGGACGCGCGTCCAGGCGAGCGCGGGCCTGGGAACCAGCGTCTCCAGCTCGACGGTTGCGGCGGCAATGGCGGCAGCGGGATCTTTGGCGACCGCGGGCGAAGACGTGATGACGTGGAAGAGCAGCACCTGCGCGCCAAACTGCTGGCCGAGACCGATGGATAGCGCGGCGCTGCTCTCGTGCATGCCGGCAAGCGAGACAGGATGCAGGATGGTTCCGGGAGCTTCGGGAGCTCTTTTGTGAGCTCGTGGTCCCACAGTGCAGACGGGGACGTCGACGGTTTCGAGCAGCTGGCGGGCCACCGAGCCGAGGACGAATTTCTTGAGGCCGCGACGGCCGTGAGTGCCGAGAATCAAGCGGCCAGCACCGGAGTTCTTCACGATGTCGGCAACGACGTCGGGGACAAATCCGTGGCGGACGGCGGCGACACACTCGACGCCCTGCGTGCGGACATCATGCGCCAGGCCGTCGAGCATCAGGCGGGCATCGCGATCCATGCGGAGCGGGTCGTAGTAGGGAATGGCGCCGGTCTCGACGGGCATCGACTCATGCGGCAGGACGGCGTGGGTCAGGATGAGGGAAGCACCGCTGGCTTTGGCCTGCGCGATGGCGTGAGGAAGCAGGTATTCAGTGTCAGTGAGATCGGTGGCAACGACGATTTTGCCGGGCGCTGTGAACGCGCTTGCGATTGGGTCCTTTGGGAGGGTCATGACGTCACCTGGCAGCGTTGCGAGCGCTGACTGACCCTAGTTTCGGGGGGGATGGGCGGGGCGGCTGTGTCCCAACGCACATGCAGGTGTGATGGCCATCACAGAGGGATTGGAGTTTTGCGCGATTGCTTCGGGGATGCGTGAAACGACGAGTGGAGATGGGTTTAGGGATGGTGAGTTTGGGCGTGCGCGATGCGGAAAAGGCGCGTTTTTGTTGGTTTTCCGAGGTTTGACCGGCTCGGTGGCGATTGTTAAGATAAGGATGCGGGGTGGAGCAGCCTGGTAGCTCGTTGGGCTCATAACCCAAAGGTCGGTGGTTCAAATCCACCCCCCGCAACCAATCGCTGGACTCTGTTTATCCTTCGGGTCCCCTTTTCCCGTCAATCGAGCGAAATTTGGACGCCAGGGTCGGGTGTTGGTGCGCCTCAGCGGGTGCGGATCATGCTGTGAGGGCGGCCAGGGAATCTTTGACGGTTGGGGACTGCCCTGCTTCGATTTGTTGGCGCCGCATGCGGTGAAACTCGGTCAGGACGGCATTTGCCTTCGCCAGAACCGCGATGCGTTCCGCATACTCTGCCAGCCTGGCGCCGGGGATCGCGAAAACAGCTACTTCGTCAGAAAACACGTCGAGATAAGCGCGAGCGCCACAGCATCCGAGGCTCAGGGCCGCGCGACCGGTGTTCATCACCTGTGGCACCACCGCGCACGCGGGCCGGCCCATCGCGGGCGGAACCTGATTATCGACCTGCTGCGCAGCTTCGGAGAGAATCAGCGTCTGATTTGCGTACACGAAGAGGATGACAACGTCGGGCGAAAGCGGCGCACGCGCCAGCGGAGAATAGACGATGTACTTTGGCTGCGACTTCAGAACGGGGATGAGCGGCAGATCCTCATGGGTGACATAGCCAAGGTCGGCGAACACCTTGAGCGCGTCCATCAGGTCGGTCTGCTGTTCCGGAGACGGCTGCAGATTGTGCGTGTAAACCCCGATCGCGCAGCTGTTGTGGTTCTCAGCGGTGGTTGCAAACGCTCCGGCCGCCGCATCCTCCCAGAACCTGCATCCAGCTGGCGCACGTCCGCCATGGGTGGGGACGCCGTTGGGAAGAGAATCCGAGAAGGATAGGGCGATGGGAGGCTGTTGCAGATGGAGGGAGGAAATGAGGAGATTGGCAATTGCTGCAAAGTCGGCGTTCATAATATTCCTCAGAGTTTATGATGTTGTCGTTGTCCGTTGCTCCGCGTTCGATTCGAGTTAGCCGCGGTGCTCGAGCTCGGCGGTAAATCCAAGATCGGAAATGAAACC
>JBAVUB010000003.1:0-5641 GCA_049696575.1 Acidobacteriaceae bacterium
GCGCACGGCCACGGTGCGCGGGCGGACTCCGCTGTCAGCGGCGGCGGTCATGTGTTCAGATCTGCGGGCGTCGGCATCGCTCGTGCTGGCGGCGCTGGTGGCGGACGGCGAGTCGATTCTGGATCGCGTGTACAACATCGATCGCGGCTACGAGCATATTGAAGAAAAGCTGCGCGGCGTGGGGGCGCAGATTCGCCGCATGGGCAACGTCTTCCAGGGGCGCGGCGAGCCGGAGATGGTCGAGACGCGCTAGCCGAAATGAAAATGGGTCGAAGCCGGGCCACCTCGCATCCTAAGCCGGAGAGGAGAGTTGCGATGGCGAATACCGAGGATCGTGCACTGCGTGAGCAGCTGGTGGCGTTTTTGCGGGGTGGCCAGGCCCACGCCGAGCTGAAGGCCGTAGTGGATGATTTTCCCGTGAAGCTGCGTGGGGTCGTGCCCCAGGGCGCCGAGCATTCGGCGTGGCAGGAACTGGAGCACATGCGGCTCGCACTCCACGACCTGCTGGATTTCTCGACCAATTCGCATTACGTGCAGCCGGAATGGCCGAAGGATTACTGGCCGAAGGAAACAGCGCCTGCGGATTCCGCGGCGTGGGACGCCTCGGTGCGAGCAGTAAAGAAGGACATCGCGGATTTCGAGAAGCTGGTGGGCGATCCGGAGTCGAATCTCTACGCGACCATTCCCTGGGGTGATGGGCAAACGCTGCTGCGCGAGGTGCTGCTGGCGGGGCAACACAACAGCTATCACCTGGGACAGATTGTGCTGCTGCGGCGGATCCTTGGGGCGTGGGCGAATTAGAAGCAGCCTGTCAGCGTCGCGAGTCGGCGGCAAGAGCGGCGCGCGCGGCGGGATGATCCGCGTCAGGGGTATGCGCCGGAAAAGCTAAGGTCACTTTGGTGCCGCGGCCAGGGCGGCTGGTGACGTCAAAGAGCGCGGTGTCGCCGTAGAGAACCTCAAGCCGCTCGCGAACATTGCGCATGCCGATGCCTGCGCCCTGGAGAACACCGCTGGTATGGTTGCGGCCTGGGGCGATGCCGACGCCGTCGTCTTCGACTTCGATGATGAGGACGCCGTGGTCAAGCCGGCTGCGCAGAGTGACGGTGCCGCCCGCGATGCGCGGTTCCAGCCCATGTTTGATGCTGTTTTCGACGAGCGGCTGGAGAAGCATGCTGGGCACGGGTATCTCCAGCGTGGCCGCATCGATTTCCTTCGCTACGATGAGCTTCTCCGCGCCGAAACGGGCGACCTCGATGCTGAGGTAGTCCTCGGTGGTGGCGAGCTCGTCGCGAAACGGGACGAAGGCGTCGTGCTCCTGGAGCATCTTGCGCAGGATGTTGGCGAGCTTGACGATCAGCTCGCGCGCCTGCTCGGGGCGGAAGCGCACCAGCGAGGCGATGGAGTTGAGCGTGTTGAAAAGGAAGTGCGGATTGATCTGGCGCTGCAGGGCATCGAGGCGCGCTTCCAGCAGCAGGCGCTTTTGTTCCTCCAGCGACTGCTCGATGCGGATCGCATTCCAGATTTTGAGCGGGATGCCGACGACCATGGCGGCGCAGGCCCAGATGGCGATGCGGACGCCCCAGCTGTCGGAGGTGAGCGCAAAGAGCCGATGCGAGTGGCGGGACGTCCATTCGCGCAGCACCTCCATGGCGACGATGAGCACCAGCAGAAGAATCTGGCGGTCGATGCGGGGACGCAGCAGCGTGCGGCGTACCCAGCGGTAGAGGCTGAGATCGACGAAGGGGGAGAAGGACCAGACCTCCTCCTTGTCGACGAAGCGGCCGTAGATGCCGGCGGTGACCGCGACTGCCAGCAGGAACGGGAGCGCCAGGAATTCCCCGTGCAGCACGGCAGGCAGCGCGAGCGCCGTCGCCCCAATCAGCGCGGCCCCCGGTCCGATGAGGATGCCGAGAATGATGGTGGTTTCGAAAGAAATGTCGGCGGCGTAGAAGTTAGGGACGGTCACGCGGACCCACACACCGAGCCCGAGAGGAACACAGATGAAGGCGAGCAGGCCGAGAGTATGCGCCAAGGTGCGGTCGTCGCGAAACAGAAGGTTCTGGAACTCACGCGAGCGCCCCAGCGCGGAGGAGACCGCCGCGGCGACACCGAGCTTGATGAGCAGGGTGATCAGGATGATTCGCGAGTCGAGCACGGTTACAGGGTACAGGGTGCAGCGAGCAGGGTACAAAGTGCGCGTGTCCGGCGCCGAGCGGCTTCTATAATCGAAACATGGCCATCGCTTCCGTGCGCAAAGTTGCAGATGCGGATTTCCCCACCCGATGGGGACCGTTTCGCATCCTGGGCTTTGAGGGCGTGTATGCGGACGACGATCCGGCGCGCTGCGGGCAAACCGCGGAAAAGGAAGAGGCGGTCGCGCTGGTGATGGGCGACATTCACGCCGCGCCGCCGCTGGTGCGGATCCACTCCCAGTGCCTGACGGGCGACGTCTTTCACTCCCTGCGCTGCGATTGCCGGCTGCAGCTGGAGCTCTCGCTGCGGAAAATTGCCGAGGCTGGCGCGGGAATTCTGATCTACGAGCAGCAGGAGGGGCGCGGCATCGGGCTGATGGCGAAGCTGCGCGCCTACGAGCTGCAGGATCAGGGCCTGGATACGGTGGAGGCAAACCTGAAGTTGGGGTTCGAGGCGGATTGCCGGGAGTTCGAGCTGCCGGGCGAGATTCTGCGGCAGATGGGCGTCGAGTCAGTGCGGCTGATCACCAACAATCCCGATAAGGTGGCAGCCCTCGAAGCCGCCGGCGTGCATGTCGCAGAACGGGTTTCCGCCGAGGTGCCCGCCGAAGACAGCTTCGAGCAGTATCTGCGCGTGAAGCAGGAGAAGATGGGCCATATCTTCGAATCCATCGACGAACCCATCCGCTAGCTTGCCAGTCGCAATCGATCGGTGAGCCGTTCGCTGCCCGCGTGTGCGGGACAACGCCGGAGCGCGGTTCAGTTGCCTTTAATGCATGCAGCGAGCGGGAGAACTAATCCCATGAACGCCACAATGAGCGATGTCCCAACCAAAGCAACAATCAGCAGCATAATGCAAACCTCCCGGGTAGTCAGTCCAGACACGTGATTCGAACAACGCCCCCGGCACGAGTCTCGGATGGTCTGGCATTCGAGATTTCCTCCCGATGGGTGGTGGCTCCTTCCTGCCGGCCAGAGCAAGGAGGGAAAGCGCCACCCAGGGGGAGAATGCGGGAGAACGGTGGCAAAAGCGCAGCAAGCACATCAGGTGACGCAAACAAGGAGACGGTGAATCAAAACTTGTCGGTGATCATGTTGAATTCGTTACTGATCTTGTGGATCAGCGTGGCCTCGAGCGCAACGACGGTGAGGATCACGACGGAGGCGACCAAAGCGCACTCAATGGCGTCGGCTTTATGACCGTCTTTCAGCAGGTTGTCCAGAAACTTTCTGGTCCGGTTCATCTGCGATGTTCCTCATGTTTGCCGCACGGCCAATCTACGTGGGGGACGTGCTGCCTTTGCGTTTCTCGTTTCTAATGTCGTGATTCTCCGCTGTGGGTGAGCAGCCAACAATTCCATTTGAGTAATGAAGGGGGCATCAAATGGAAAGGGTCAGAGCCGTTACCACGCGGGTAAGCGGGAGTGCTGGCGGCCTGTTACTGCGGCCGGATCGAACTCCGGCTAGTCGTTGCAGAAGAGTGGACCAGCGCACGAACGGGGGACGCCTGCGCGCAGCAACTGCACCAGTTACAAGGGGCTCCCGCGTCGATCCGATAACGAAATGTTACTGAGGTGATGGCTTATTCGTGCGGCTCGATGGTGACCATTACGACCCCATGCGACGGTACCTGCGCGCCGTAGTTGGCGGACTGGTCTTTTGTTTCCTTGCCGCTCCACAGGTCGCGCACCGTGGCGCGCAGCCCTGATGGATAGCCAATATCGGCCCAGCCCACCCCGATGGAGAGTGGGTTGGCGCTGCGATTCAGGAGAACGACGGCGCGCCCGCCATCGGCCAGCTGGCGCGACCAGACCTCGATGTCGCCATCTTTCTTCACGCGGCTTCCGGCATGGCCCAGAGGATCCTGATCGACGGCGATGACGGCGCGATTGAGCAGGATCGACCGGGTGTCCGCGGACATATTGGCAATGTCGGTGCCCACCAGCAGCGGCGCGGCAAACATGGCCCACATGCTGAAGTGAGCGCGATACTCCTCGGTGGTCATCCCGCCGTTGCCCACTTCCAGCATGTCAGGATCGTTCCAGTGGCCGGGGCCCGCATAGCTCTCGAGGCCGGCCATCAGGTCGATGATCTGCACAACGCCATTGCCACCCCGGGGCCTTTTGCAGTCCCAGCAGTCCTTGATGTCGTCGGTGGTGCGCCACGAATTGCCGATAGGTCCGGCCCACAGCCACGGCTTATTCGATCCCCACTCGCAGATACTGAAGACGATGGGGCGGCCGGTGGCGGCAAGCGCGTCGCGCATCAGTGTGTACGACGACTCGGCATTCTGGCCGGGCAGGGTGTTGCACCAGTCTTCCTTGACGTAGTCGACGCCCCACGCGGCGTACTGCCTGGCGTCCTGATATTCATGGCCGATACTGCCCGGGCGGCCGGCGCAGGTTTTGGTGCCCACATCGGTATAAACGCCGAACTTCAGCCCCTTGCTGTGGATGTAATCGGCCAGGGCTTTGAGGCCGGAGGGGAATTTCTCCGCGTCCACGATAATGTTCCCGTCGGCATCGCGTCCCGTCTGCCAGCAGTCGTCGATGTTCACATATTGATAGCCCGCGTCCTTCATGCCGTTGCTCGCGATGGCATCCGCCGTGGCGCGCACTACCTGCTCGTTCAGGCCTTTGCAGGCGAATTTGTTCCAGCTGTTCCAGCCCATCGGCGGCGTGCGGGCGACGCCGTTGTCGAGGGCGCTGCCTGACGGCAGCAAGGTCACAAAGGCGAAGGCTGCGATCGTCCAGGAACAGGGTCTGATCTTCATAGGCGCGTTTCTCTCCTCGGTGGTCCGGGTGGAATTGTACATCGCTGGTGGAATGGGTTTCGGCCCGGGCGGTCAGGCGCCAGAAGAAGAGAAGAAAGACGGGGAGGGTCCTGTTCGGTGCGAACGAGCAGTAGATGGGGCTGCCGGGTTACGAGCCTAAGGTTCTGGGGTAGGCCTTGACGGCGCTCTCAATCGCTGCGCCGGCCGCTCCACCGAGGTCCTGGGGCGTCATGGCGGGCTTAACGCTGACGGTGGCGTTGAGGGCGAGGAACCAGGGCTCGGCGATGGCGGGCAGATCGCTGGCATCCTTCATATCGAAGAAGATGTAACCGCTGCGGGTGCCATTGGTTTCGGTAAAGTAGGCGGCTTCGGGTTTCAGGTCGGTGAGAGCCTTCTGGATAAAGGTACTGAACTGGCCGGATCGAATCGCGGCATTCGCCGTCTCGATCGGCATGACGACTTGCAGCATCATACGCATCGTGCAGTCCCCTCCCTGGGACGTGGCGGAATTATACGGATGGACGCTGGACAGCGAAACAGGACGGGTTTCGCATACACTGGGAAGCGATGACGAAGCACTCTTTAGTCTGCTCCCTTCTCCCGTTCATGGCCGCGGCCGCACTGCCGCTGGCTGCGCAAACCACACCTCCAGCGTCGGCGGCGCACCGGTCGACCG
>JBAVUB010000004.1:0-2947 GCA_049696575.1 Acidobacteriaceae bacterium
CGCCAGCACGGCGAAAACTGCCAACGCCACCACAGCGCCCGCAGGTCCGGCAGGCGAAAACGCGCCCTCCGGTTCGCCCTCGCCGCCGCGGGTCAGTAAAATCGCAAATACTATAAGGATAGCGATCGCGCCCACGTAGACCAGCAGCTGCGCCAGCCCCGCGAATTCCGCACCCAGGTTCAGATATAAAGCCGCCAATCCGGCGAACGAAACGACCAGCGCCAGCGCGCAATGCACCAGGCGGCGCATCGTCATGGCGGCCACACCTCCGGCCAGCGTCATGATCGCGAGAATCAGGAAAGAAACGGTCATTCCCACTCGTACAGGTTCCGGCGCCCTGGCTGTTGCCCGCCTCGCACTACGATTTCACAGTCGCGCCGGGAGCGACTGTGACTCCAATCACCATCCACCGTGGTTCCTCGCGGGCGAGACTGACTATTCCGCGAAGCGATAGACTCTCTTCTCAATCCTCCGGCCGCGCTCCAGCACGCGCGCCAGCGTTATATACGGCGCCAAAATCACCAGTGCACAGACCAGCCAGCGTATCACACCGCCCAGCGGCTTCGGCCCCACTACGGCGACCGTCAAAAAGTGCCAAATGCCGGCGGAAAGAATCACCACCAGGGTCATCGGCAGCATGAATTTCCACGCGAAGTTCATCAGCTGATCCATGCGCAGCCGCGGCACCGTCCCCCGCACCCAGATGAATGCGAAGATGAGCGCCAGCAGCTTTCCGAAGAACCACAGCCAGGACGGAATCCACGCCAGAAAACTCACCGGCGACGACCATCCGCCCAGAAACAGCGTGATCCCCAGCCCGCTCACCGCGAACATCTCCAGATACTCGGCGAGGAAAAACAGCGCAAACTTGAAACCCGAATACTCGATGAAATATCCGGCGATAATCTCCGATTCGCCTTCCGGCAAATCGAACGGGCTCCGATTCGTCTCGGCCGTCGCCGCGATCATAAACAGGATGAACCCCGCCAGCCCCCACGGCGTGAATACATACCAGTGCGCGAGGCCGTTCGAATAGCGCGCCTGCTGCTCGACAATCTTTACCGTCGACAGCGTGCCCGCAATCATAATCACCGCTATTGAAGACAGGATCAGCGGAATCTCGTAGCTCACCATCTGGGCGATCGCCCGCATTGCGCCCAGCAGCGAATATTTGTTGTGGCTCGACCATCCCGCCATGAACACGGCCAGCTCCGTCGCCGCGCCCACCGCGAAGA
The DNA here is from genome assembly GCA_049696575.1 of Acidobacteriaceae bacterium. Taxonomy (GTDB): domain Bacteria; phylum Acidobacteriota; class Terriglobia; order Terriglobales; family Acidobacteriaceae; genus Palsa-343. Next base: position 1,236 of record JBAVUB010000004.1, read on the forward strand.
AGTACAGCACGCCCGCGTCGAGGTTGATTGCCGTCATGTTCCGTCCGACCGGCAGCACCGCATACGTGAGAAACACCACACCCACCAGCACCAGCGGCGCCAAATAATGGACCACGTGATCGGCCGCGCGTGGCACCACGTCTTCTTTGGTAAGCGACTTCACCGCGTCGGCCAGCGGCTGAAACACGCCAAACGGACCCACGCGGTTCGGCCCATAGCGGTTCTGCATGCGCCCCAGGCCCTAGCGCTCGAACACTGTCGTCAGGGCAAACAGTGCCGCCAAGACGACGATGATCGTCGCGACTTCAATCACGATGGAGACCAGGGTTTGCAGCGGCGCGGGCGTGCGCATCACGAGCCAGTCCTTCAGCGTGACGAAGACCTGATCGACCGCGCCGGCGGAGATCACTCGTGCACCGCCGTCGCCGGCTTCGCGGTTTGCACTGCACCGGGTGCCCCATGTCCCTGGTTTTGGGACATGGGTTCAGCCGGCGCTGCCTTCGCTGCTGCTGCAGCAGCCTTGGCCTTCGCCTCGGCCACTTCCTTCTCCCGCCGCTCATCGGTCTCCGCGGCTTCCACAGGATGAATCTTCTGGTAGTACTCGTTCGGCTTCGACAGCTGTTCCTTGGTCCACAGCAATCCGCCAAACCGGTCGCTGGTGCTCAGCTCATAGACCTTGTCCATCCGGATCGCGTCGAAGGGACAAACCTCGACGCAAATCTGGCAGCTCATGCACACCGCAACGTCGATGTCGAACACCGCCGGATACGCTTGTTGCTTTCCGACAAAGTCCGGCTTCTTGTCCTTGCTTTTCTCAATGTGAATGCAGCGCGGTGGGCACTCCTTCTCGCAAATCTGGCACGCCACGCAGCGCAGCCCCGCCTCCGGATCAGTCCCGTCGTACAGCAGAAACGGAAAATTCCGCGAAGCTTCCGGCAGCGTGATCCGCTGCTCCGGATACTGCACCGTCGTCAGCCGATCCTTCTCGACATAGCTGCCGAAGAAGTTGCGCGCCGTCTCGACTAACCCCTGAATGATCCCTTCACCCAGCATTCCCGCTCCTGGTCCTCTGCTTCACCGATCGACTTCTCCCAGCACAATATCCACGCTGCCCAGAATAATCACCGTGTCCGCGATGTTCTCGCCCAGGCACATGTCCTCGAGAATCGTCAGATTGATCATGCTCGGCGGCCGCACTCTATATCGATACGGATTCCCCGACCCATCGCTGATGAGGAAAAATCCCAGCTCGCCCTTGGGCGATTCGATCCGCCTGTACGCCTCGCCCGCTTTCGGCCGCAGCCCGCGCAGCCGCACCTTCGGGTCGATGATGGGCCCGGCGGGAATATCGCGCAGCGCCTGCTCCAGAATCTTCACCGACTCCCGCATTTCGAGGATCCGCATCATGTAGCGGTCGTAGACGTCGCCATGCTCGCCCATCGGCACGCCGAACTTGAAGCGGTCGTAGATTCCGTACTTGTCCACCTTGCGAATGTCGTAGTTCACGCCGCTGGCACGCAGCATCGGCCCCGTTACGCCGGCGTTGATGGCCAGTTCTCGCGGCAGCACGCCCGTGCCCTGTGTCCGCGCCATCAGAATCTCATTCGCCCGCAGCAGATTCTCAAACTCATCGACAAACCGCGGCAGCCGGCCCACCAGCTGCCGCACCTCATTCAGCCACTCCGCCGAGCAATCCACGCGCAGGCCGCCAA
>JBAVUB010000005.1:0-7464 GCA_049696575.1 Acidobacteriaceae bacterium
CGCTCACCCTCATCGACCGCGACTTCGTCGAGGAAAGCAATCTGCAGCGCCAGGTCCTCTTCGACGAGGCCGACGCCCGCGACTCTCGTCCCAAGGCGGATGCCGCGCGGCGCAAAATTGCCGCCTTCAGCAGCGAAGTCGACCTCCGCGCGCACATCGCAGACCTCGTTCCCGGCAACATCCATGAGCTTCTCCACGGAGCCGAGATCATCCTCGATGCCACCGACAACTTCGAAACCCGCTATCTTCTCAACGACTACGCTGTCGAACAAAACAAACCCTGGATTTACGCCGCGGCCGTGGGCTCCTACGCCGTCACCATGAACATCGTCCCCGGCGAAACCGCCTGTCTGGCCTGCATTTTTCCTCAGCCTCCCGGCGGTGCGGTCGAGACCTGCGACACCGCCGGAATCCTGAATACTGCCGTCAACCTGGCGGCCTCGGTCCAGGTCACCGAAGCGCTCAAGTGGATCGTCGGAGGCCGCGACCAAATGCGTCGGTCGCTGCTCTCCTGCGACGTCTGGGCCAGCGAATGGACGGAAATCTCCGCCGCCGTTCCCCGACCGGACTGCGCAGTCTGCGGCCAACGTGACTTCGTGCATCTTCGCGGCGAAGGCCGTCCGCATATCACGTTGTGCGGCCGCAACTCCGTCCAGATTCACGAACACTCGCGCCCCATCGACCTCGCCGTAATGGAAGAGCGCCTCCGTCCCCACGGCTCCGTACTGCGCAATGACATGCTGGTGCGTTTCCAGCGTGGCGAGCACACTCTGACCCTCTTCGCCGACGGCCGCGCCATCATCCACGGAACGGCGGACATCGCCGTCGCCCGCAGCTTGTACGCGCGATTCATAGGGTCGTGAAGCGAAAAGGCGAACGAATTTGATACCCGGCTTTCGATATTGAGCCCCTGGTCTCTCGGGTAAAATTCACTGTATGAAAGTTACATCGCATGCTCTTCATCGGGCAGCGGATGAATTACGCTTCCGGGGGCCGTTGGCTTTCCTTCGCGCTGCCTGGTACATCGCGGCCAGCCGGCTTGGCAAAAGGACCTTCAGGGTAAGTCTGCCGTGGTGCACCATCACGGTTCCGGGCAATAGCAGGAAACTCGGAGTCGGCGGTTACATCTTCTCGCAAAGGGGCAAATACGAAGAGGATTTGCAATCCTACTTTGATGATTGCAACGGAGCGTTTATCGATGTCGGCGCAAATATCGGTTACTGGACTTGTTACGTCGCCGGGCGCGCCCAATTGCGCCCCGGAAGAGTGACGGCGATTGTGGCATTCGAACCGCAGGAATCGATCTTCAAACTTCTCCGATCAAATCTTGATAACATTGCCGGCCGTCTGGCGGTCCCGATCCGGGCCGAACACGTGGCGTTAGGAGAGCGAAGCGGAGCAGTGGAGGCAGTGGCAACCAACAATGATCACGGCTCTACTTATATGGTTCTCACGGATCATGGTGGAATCCGGCAGGAGACACTGGATCATTTTGTTGAGTCGCTTCGGCTGGAGAAGATTGGCCTGATCAAGGTCGATGTCGAAGGCTACGAATACGATGTGCTCGCGGGAGGGGCCGAGACACTGAGACGTTTCGGGCCAACCGTTCTTTGCGAACTGGTTGAGAGCCACCAAAAGAGGAACGGCCGGACTGCACAGGAAGTATTTCGATTGCTCCTCAATCTCGGCTACCGCGGTGCCCGCATTGAATCCGATGGAAAGTTGATGCCGTCTGGAGAATTTAATGGAGATGGAAACTACCTCTTTTGCACTGTGTAATGTCGAATTGGGTCAGATCGACGGAAAAAAACTGCTCTATCGGGACCGGTCGGATAAAACGTTTCGTTTGCTATACTCGCCGGACGGAGCGCCTGCATGGGGCTGTATTTCACGGTTCGCGAGAAGCTGCGATTTAATCCGGCCGTCAACGCAGCGATCTACCTGACACAGAGCCTGGTTCGATCGAATTTCGGACGGCTGGTGAAAGATGTACGTCGGGCGGACCGCCGGATGGCCGGGGCTGGTGTTGCCCTGTGTATGCGTTTTCGCGACGAAGCCCGCTACCTGGCTGAATGGATTGAATACTACCTTGCCGCGGGCGTAGACCATTTCTTTCTCTACAACAATTTCAGCACCGATGATTACGCCTCAGTACTTCAGCCCTGGATCGAAACCGGCCAGGTCACACTGATTGACTGGCCGAAAGTACCGGCTTCTCCAGGGGCGGAAGAGGACTGCATTCGCCGCTCCCTCGGCCGCTTTCGCTGGGTGGGTGTTCTCGACGCAGACGAGTTTGTCGTCCTTCGCGATGGCAGCAGCATCGGCGAGTTCCTCGACCGCTTCCCGCACGCACCGGGTGTAGCCCTCCACTGGCGGTTCTTTGGATCTTCGATGCACCGGATTCGGCCAGCCGCTCCCGTGATCCTGGCCTACCAGCATCGATCTCCAGCGCCTAACGCGCACGTGAAGACTTTTGTTCGCCCGGAACGCACCGCCCAGAGCCGCAACCCGCACTCCTGGTTTTATTACCCCATCGGGACGGCCGTCGATGAACATAGCCATCCAGTTTATGGGAGCCTCGGTGCGCCCACGGCCGATCTCGCCTGGATCAATCACTACTTTTGCAAGAGCGAAGAAGATTATCTGGAGAAGACTTCCCGAAAACCCACCAGCGATCAGGTGACGATGAGATTTCAACATCGCCGCCCGGAACGGGTGGCCCAGGAATTTCCGAAGAACAACGAGGTTCTGGACACCTGCGCGGTGGACTATTACCGCGCGCGCTGCGAGACACTCGGACGAACTCCAGTGTTGCTGAATGGAACCGCGATCAGCGTTTTCGAAGGCTGAACAGTACCGTTAGCTGGCTCTTCCCCACACAGATGCGCCCCGGCTCTTCACCGGGGCGTCCTTGACCTCGTTGCTCGTTTTTCGCGCCGAAGGCGCGGGCTGCCTTGATAGCAAATTCCTAAAACTGGTTCCACAGAAACTGGTTGTACACCTCGTGATGGAACTGCACTTCCTGCGGCTTCACCAGCGTGCCCAGCAGGCGTGGGCAGCGGTCCGCGGATGCTTCCTTCAAATCCGCGTAGCGCCCCTTCACGTCCTTACCGCCCAGCAGCTTCGTGGTCCACTTCGAATTACGGAAATCCGCAATCGCCGTATAAATGTTGTCCGGCAGCTTCCGCTCCGAGCTTCTCAGGTTTGCGTCTTTCGACACTTCCCCCTGCAGCCCCGACTTGAAAATCGCCAGCAACACCAGGTAGGGATTCGCGTCCGGAGCCACAGCGCGCACCTCGGTTCTCATGCTGCGCTCGTTGCCGATGGGAATCCGAATCATCGCTCCGCGATCCACTGCCGACGCATACAGGCGGTTCGGAGCCTCGAAGTGCGGATCCAGCCGCCGGTACGCATTCACGCTCGAGTTGAACAGCAGGCAGATGTCATTCCCATAAGTCAGAATGCGATCGAGGAATTCCCACCCGAACTTCGCCAGCTTTTCCTGGCCCTTCGGATCCCAAAACAGATTCTTTCCGTTCTTGCTCACCGAAACGTTGGTGTGCATGCCGCTCCCGTTCACGCCCGCCACCGGCTTGGGCAGGAACGACGCCGTCATCCCGAGATTCGTCGCCACTTGGCGGCAAATCAGCTTGTACAGCTGAATCTGATCCGCGGCCGCCACCACTTCGCCGTAGTTGTAGTTGATCTCGAACTGCGAAGGCGCGACCTCGGGGTGGTCCTTCTCGTTCTCGAAGCCCATCGCGCGCTGCACCTCAGCCACAGTGTCAATAAAACTGCGCAGCGGGTCGCTGGGCAGAGAGTGGAAATAGCCGCCCGCGTTCACATATTCAAACTTCCCTGTCTCGGGAAAGCGCCGTTCCGCGTCGACGCCCGCAAACAGAAAGCCTTCGATCTCATTCGCAGCGTTCAGCGTGTACCCGTTCTTGTTGAACTCCTCCTTCGCCAGCGTCTTCAACAGCCCGCGCGTGTCGCCCGCATAGGGACTACCGTCCTTGTCGATCACATCCCCGTAAACCAGGATTTTGCCGGCGCCGAAGACATCCGCGGGCCCGTAGTAAAACGCGCTCCAGTCGATGCCCAGCCGCAGGTCGCTCTCCTTCTGCGCCGTAAATCCGCGAATCGAAGAGCCGTCGAAGGTCAGGTTCTCGTAGGCCTTCAGAAGAAACTTCTTGTCGTAATCGAGCATGTGCAGGCGGCCTTCCAGATCGGAAAACAGCACCGTCACCGCCTTCACGCCCTTGTGATCCGTGAGAAACTTCAGCCGCTCCTCCTGAATCTTGTCGGCGGCCACGCGCTTTTTGCGCTGATCCTTCGCCTTTAAATTCAGTTCCTCCAGCTCGTCGTAGGAAAGCGCCAGGAAATTCCGATATTCACTCGACATGCTTCTCCTCTGATTCGTGATTGAAATAATGGTTGGGCTGCCGCGTCAGCCGGTTCAAGCCGAAGCACCAGAATAATCCTCGCCGGAGTGGCGCGATTTTGAGTGCTGAGCAAAAGGTTTTGCGGCTCACATTCAGGGTATCGCGCAAGGCGTGGGCATGTCTTCCTATAAAAACTACTGATGCCCGGAATTTGTATTTCTTATCGGCCAGCGCCTGCTCCCGGTTTCGTTCCCGCTCCTTACCCTCTACTCTGGAACCTGCACCATGAGCGCCCACCAGGCAGAAGCCGTCATCCTTCGCAAATGGCCGGTCCGGGAGGCCGATGAGATCATCTCCCTCTTTACCCGCAGCCACGGAAGGATTCGCGGCGTCGCCAAGGCCGCCGCCAAATCACGCCGGCGCTTCGGCGGAGCTCTCGAGCCCATGACCTTCGTCTCCGCCAGCTACGTCGAAAACCCCAAACAGGACCTCGTCCGCCTCGACGCCTGCGAAGTCCTTGCCTCCCCGCTCTCCGATCCCGTCAGCTACCCCCGCGCCGCAGCTCTCGCCTTCTATGCTGAAGTCCTCGAAGAGGCGCTGCCCGATCACGACCCTCACGAAGCCGTCTTCCGCCTCGTGCTCGCTGTTCTCGACCACACCCGCGGCAGCGCCGTCTGGATGCCGGTGACGTATTTCGCCCTCTGGATCACCCGCCTCCTCGGCTGGATGCCTTCTCTCACCCACTGCACCGTCTGCGGCGACCCCTTCGGCGTCGACGATGCCTGGTTCCAGGCCCAGTCCGATGGCTTGGTTTGCCGGCGTCACAAACAAGCCGGCAGCCGCATCCTCTCCGCGCCCTCGCTGCTGCTGGCCCGTCGCATCTTTCAGTCTCCCATCGCCGCTCTTGCCGGCGAGCCATGGCCCGCAAGCCGCGCCCCCGACCTCCGCCTGTTTGCAACCCAGGCCCTCGAACGCCACATCGAGCGCAGGCTCCATTCCGCCGCTGCCCTCGTCAAGCTCGCCGCATAACGGCGTCCGAATCCGCTTTCTCCGTCCCGCATCTACACTGGAGACGCCCGGATTTACCCATCGAGGACTCATCCATGAAGATCGCCAACAGCGTTACCGACCTCATCGGCAATACCCCACTCGTGCAGCTCAATCGCGTCACCGCCGGCGCCCACGCTCGCGTCGTCGCCAAGCTCGAGAGCGCCAACCCCGTCAACAGCGTCAAAGACCGCATCGGCTTCGCCATGATCGAAGCCGCCGAGCGCGAGGGCAAGATTCAACCCGGCAAAACCATCCTCATCGAGCCGACCAGCGGCAATACCGGCATCGGCCTCGCCTTCGTCGCCGCGGTGAAAGGCTACCAACTCATTCTCACCATGCCCGAGACCATGAGCCTCGAGCGCCGTGTTTTGCTCCTTGCTTTCGGCGCGCAAATCGTCCTCACGCCCGGCCCCAACGGCATGAACGGCGCCATCGCCAAAGCAAACCAGATCCTCGCCGAAACCCCCAACGGCTACATGCTCCAGCAGTTCGAGAATCCGGCCAATCCGAAAGTCCACTTCAAAACCACCGGCCCCGAGATCTGGAATGATACCGACGGCCAGGTAGACATCCTCATCTCCGGCGTCGGCACCGGCGGCACCATCACCGGCGTCGCCGAATACATCAAGCCGCGCAAGCCGTCCTTCAAAGCCATCGCCGTCGAGCCCACGGACAGCCCTGTGCTTTCCGGCGGCAAGCCGGGCCCCCACAAAATTCAGGGAATCGGCGCGGGCTTTGTCCCGAAAGTGCTGGACACCAAACTCATCGATGAAGTCATCCAGGTCTCGAACGATGACGCGATCGCCATGGCCCGCCGTCTGCCTCTCGAAGAAGGTCTGCTCGTCGGCATCTCGGCAGGCGCGGCCGTCCACGCAGCCATCCAGGTCGCAAAGCGCCCCGAAAACGCCGGCAAGCTGATCGTCGTTGTAGTTCCTGACTTCGGCGAACGCTACATCTCCACCGTGCTCTTCGAAAACCTGCGCAACGAAGCCCAGCAGCTCAAAACCGAACCCCTCGAAGCACCCGTGAAGGTCTAGCGTCTCCAGGCGGCCGCCGATCAGCCGAGTTCCTGGATGCCGGCTACTGCTCCCAGCTACCGGCTACCAGCTCCCAGCTGCTGGCTCCTATACGCTATCCGCTATCCGCTATACGCTGCTGTCATGCTCTCCACCATCCGCGAAGACATCCGCTCCATCCTGGACCGCGACCCCGCGGCCGGCTCGTGGCTGATGGTGGTGCTCTGCTATCCCGGCCTGCACGCCGTCTGGATGCATCGAATCACTGCCCGCCTCTGGCGAGCCAAACTCCGCCTCATCGCGCGGGTGCTTTCCCAATGCGCGCGCCTCCTCACCGGAATCGAAATCCACCCCGGCGCCGTCCTCGGCCGCCGCATGTTCATCGATCACGGCTCGGGCGTGGTCATCGGAGAAACCGCCATCGTTGGTAACGACGTCACCCTCTATCAGGGCGTGACCCTCGGCGGCACCGGCCACGAACACGGCAAACGTCATCCCACGCTGCGCGATGGCGTTTTTGCCGGCAGCAACGCGCAGATCCTTGGCAATATCTGCATCGGCGAGAACTCCCGCGTCGGCGCCGGCTCCGTCGTCCTGCGCGACGTCCCGCCCAATTCCACCGTCGTCGGCGTCCCCGCCCACATCGTCTATCAGAACGGCGAGCGCGTCCTCATCACCGATCCCAATCAGGTGAAGGATCCTCTTTCCGGCGTCATCATCGCGCTGGCGGAAGAGGTGAAACGCCTGCGCCTGCGTGTCGACGTTCTCGACGGCCAGCTGGAGCTGACGGCCCGCGAGCTGGACTCCGTGCGCTCACTTGAGAGCGAAGACGAGGAGCGCGATCAGTACGGCAGCGAGCAGGCCAGCTCAGGGTACGTCAGCATGGGCGAAGGCATCTGAGCCCGCCTTATTTGGGTTGCAATCCGGGCAAACCCTGTTTTTGCAAAAAGAAGACCACCATCTGGCGGAAGGCGTCGTAATCCGGCTTTCCCGAAAATGTCCGGTAGTCCGCTTCC
>JBAVUB010000006.1:0-34627 GCA_049696575.1 Acidobacteriaceae bacterium
GACTTGCGCGTCAATCCCCCTGCACACGCCTTGTGGCGCGGAAACTCGGCTCGATCCAGCAACAGGACCGCCCGCCCCGCCGTCGCGAGGTCCCAGGCAGCCGCGCACCCCGCCGGACCGGCGCCAATAATGATGGCGTCCCATTGCTTCATGACAGCAATAGTATGTCCAGGAATGCGTCTTCCGACTACCTTCTCGGAGAATCCGCCCGCCGGAGACTCTACGCAGCTTGGGGGGGCGCCGTAGACCCGCCCGGCGCGCAACGCGGAAGCGCACCGGCCCTGCGAATCGTCAGTTCCACGCGCACCGGATCGCCCGCTGTCGCCTCCAGCGTCTCCCGTGTGCACTGGCAGAGCCCTGCCATGATCACATGCGACTGCCCCGTCAGCTCCAGACCGGATGCGATCAGGACGCTGTACATCTCCACGCACAGAGCGCGCACAAACTCGAATTCGATCGCCGCAGCCTCGTTCGCCTCGAATCGCCGCGACAGCACGTAGCCCCCGCAGGCCATCACGGCCCCGGTCAAAAACCGTACTGTTCGGGCGGCATCCTCCCCGCACAGCGCCGTGAGGTTCAGCTCCCACCCCTTTTGATCCCTGTTGTGCTCAGCGATTTCGCTCACATTCCCTGCATCGGAAATCCGCACGCAACTCTTCAATCCCATTTGCAACCGCCGGGGACTAAAGATTTCTTCCTGTGCTACTGTTGCGTCATGCTGGTCGGTACCGGAATCGACCTCATTGAAGTCCCTCGTATCGCTCGCTCTCTGGAGCGCTACGGCCAGCGTTTCCTCGAACGCGTGTTCACCGATGAGGAAATAGCTTATTGCCGCGCCAGAGCCAGCGCAGCCGAGAGTTTTGCCGCGCGTTTCGCTGCCAAAGAAGCTGGCGCCAAGGCCCTCGGCACCGGCATCCAGCAGGGCGTTTCCTGGAAAGAACTGGAGGTCCGTCGCGCCCCCGGCAGCCGGCCCATCCTGGTTTTGACCGGCCGCGCGCGTGCCATTGCCGGACAACTCGGCGTCACCCGTGTCTCACTTTCGCTCACACACACGGCTTCCCTGGCCATGGCCACCGTCCATCTGGAAGCCTGACCCTGGTGCCTCCACCATCTCCGCGCCCTTCGTTTCCGCTCCACTGCCCGCCGTGCCCGTCTTCTCCCCCGCGAGATCCCGGAACGCTGTGTAGACAAACGAACCGATATACCACCCATCGATGAATTTGTACGGAAACTCCCCTGTCGTGTAGTGCCCGCACGGCAACACCTTCGACACGAAGTCGACTCCGCGCTCCGCGAAGTTGCCCAGAACCTGCTCGGAATACTCCGGCAAAAATGTCAGGTCATACCGCGCATGGATCACCAACACCTTCTTCGCATGCTCCGCGAATCGATCCATGTACGAAACCGGGCTGATCGCGCTGTACAAGCGATACAGCAGTTCTCGCGTCATTCCTGCCTGGGCAAATGCGGTGCGAATATGCCGCGTGCTTTGCCCCGTCCACACCACATCCCCAAACGCCATCGATGCGTGATTAAAGGCGTTCACCCGTAGTCGCGCATCGTGTGCGCTGGCGATAAACGCATAGCACGACCCGAGACTCGTCCCCAGAATCCCGAACTGCTCGTATCCCTGCGCCTCCAGCCAGTCCAGACAGCACCGCACATCCACCACCGCCTGCCGGCCCGCCGCCAGCGTTCTCCCGATGTTCGAGCTCACCGCATAATCCGATCGCTCAATCTCCGCCGGCCGACGGACATCGTGAAACGGCTTGCTCAGGCGCAGCGCCGAAATCCCGAAGCGGTTGAACAGCGAACAAAGAATATTGTGGCTAAAGGCATCGGCGTTCCATTGCGGCATCACAATCATCGCCCGTTTCGGTCTCGCTTCGTTTGCCGATTCCCTGTGCCCGGATCCCGGTGCCCGGTGCCCGGGCGCTGGATACCACCGCGCATTCACCAGGTCATTTTCCGGATACGGCGTCCGCACCGGCGAGGTGAAGCGCAGAAACTGCGCTCTTCTCAGTGTTCCCTCCGCCATCGCCCGCTTCAGCGCTGCATCCCGCCGCAGCGTCTCCGGCCGCACGTTCGTGGGAAAAAGCAGCGGAGCCCGTTCCTCCAGCCGGAAATCGCTCGGCCGCTCGTATCCAAAAAACGCCTCGCTTTCGCGAACGATCGCTTCGTTGAGGGCGATCATCGCGTCCTCGGCCCCAACCCCATCCCGCTCCGCCCGCTCCACCATGCCGCGCAATCCCGTAGCGTCGATAAAATCGTCCAGCCACTCGAAACCCCATTCCAGCGGCCGCACCACGCGATTCTCATCGCGCGTCGTCAGCGCCGTCTCCCAGCGGTGCATCCAGCGGCCATAAATCTCTCTGAACATGAGCCTCGCTACTCCACCATCACGCGCGGCACGCGCGCCGCAATGTCGCACAACACTTCATAGGCGATCGTCTCTCTCCAATCGGCCATGTCATCCGCCGTGATCCTCTCGCCGCCCTGCTCCCCAATCAGGACCACCTCATCGCCTCGCTCTGCGCCGGGAATATCAGTAACGTCCACCGTTACATGATCCATCGAGATGCGCCCCGCGATGGGAGCGCGTTGCCCCCGGATCAGAACCTCGCCGCGATTCGATAATTGCCGGCTCAGCCCATCGGCGTATCCCACCGGCAGCAGCGCCAGTCGCGTCCTGCGCCGCGCTGTGAACGTGGCATCGTACCCCACCGTGCTCCCAGCCTCGATCTCCCGGAACGAAACCGCCCGCGTCTTCCATTCCAGCACCGGCTGGAGTCCAGCTTCGGGTTCCAGGCAAGGCGCATAACCGTAGAGTGCGATCCCCGGCCGCAACATCGGCCTCGCGCCAATCCCCCTCGCCAGATTCGTCACAAAGTCCATGCCGCGCCCGAGTACCGCCGCTGAACTGCCCGCGCTCAGAAACTCCGGTCGAAGGCCACTCTTGGCGATGATCTCCACAGCCTGAGCGAAGGCCCGCTCCTGTTTCTGCGTTGCCTCCTCGTTTTGCGGCGAATGAAAATGCGTCGTCACGGCCTCCAGCCGCAGGGGTTCGCCCGGTCCGAAACGGTCCAGCAACAACTCCAGCTGTTCGATGGACGCGCCCTGCCGCGACATCCCGGTGTCAATCTCCAGATGAACCGGAAATTCTGCTGGCTTGAAACTGCGCTTCCGGGCTGCGGCATCGAGAAGGCCCAGATGAACCCGCTCCCAAACAACCGGCGTCAGGCGATGCTCAACGGCCATCTCCGCCTCAAGGTGCCAAAGACCCGCCATGATGACGATCCGCGCCTCAGGGCAGACGCGCCGCAGCGCCACCCCTTCTTCCACTGAAGTCACGCCGAACCACCGCGCCCCGTTCGCCTCCAGCACGCGCGCGCACTCTGCCAGCCCATGTCCGTAGGCGTTCGCCTTCACTACGGCCAGCAACTCCGTCTCCGGTCCGGCGAGACGGCACAGGACATCATGATTGTGAACGAGTCCGCTGCGTGAAACCTCAGCCCAGGTCGGTCGTGTGCTTGTCATTTTCTCCGAGCTGACGCCGTAACCGGCAAGGTTGCCCAGGGCCATCAAGCCCCATCATCTCCCCTTTAGTTCGGGGGTTGCGTGCCTGAGTTCTGTCCCGTCGCGGACTGCGAAGGTTGTGCCCCCTGATACAGCAGAGGAATATGGAAGGGCTCCGACGCTTCGCTCTTCTTCTGCGAAGCCTTCTGCTTGCCCGGCGTCAGATCCACCACCGCCGTCCGCTGCGCATTGACGCACGCCCAGTGATTCCGCGCTCGGTTGTAAATGTGCGTGAAGATGCCGCGCTCCTCGCGCACGCTGCCGTTCGCGCGCCACTTCACGATGTACGTCCCGCTCACCACCGCCGTATCGCCGAACAGGCGCACACTCACCACCCGCTGCTGCAGGCTCACCGGCTCGTCGCCCTTCTGAAACAGCTCGGCGATCTGCTGGTTCCGCGTCGTCACGTCGCCCGTCGACGAAATGTCGACGTACAGCGGCGACAGCAAAAATTCCATCGTGTACTGGTCGTTCTTCACGACCGCATTGCTCCACTGGTCTTCGTAGCCCTGAAATTCCTTCACTTCCGGGGGCTGTGTCTGACCCGGTGTCGCCGACTCTGCCTGCTGCGCGCGCGCCAACCCCGCCCCACACAGAGCACTCACAAAAACTGCTAACAAAAACTGCTGATAACGCATAAATACAAGTCCAATTCCGGGGAGGTTCCCTTCTCATGATAGACGCTGGGCCGCCCCAAAGGCCATCTGCATCGACCTTGTGACCCGTTATTCACAGAAACGCCAGGTTCTTAGAGAGATTCACAGCGGGTCCAGTGAGTCCAACCGTCCCCATTCCGTCCTACACTCGTTGAAGATCATGGCCGCCACCCCCGACATCGAATTCGAACGCGGGCTCCCCGCCTCCCTCGACGCCGAGCGCACCATCCTCGGCGCCGTCCTGCTCGACAATCACGCCTGGAGCGAAGCTGCCTCTACCCTGCGCGCTGATGACTTCGCGCTCACCGCCCACCAGCGTGTCTTCGCCCGCATGGGCGAGCTCATCGACCGCAATCACGTCGTCGACATCGTTACCCTCAGCGAGGAACTTGCCCGCCGCAAGGAAATCGAATCCGTCGGCGGTGTCGCCTGGCTCGCATCCCTCACCGAAGGCCTGCCCCGCCGCCTCTCCATCGAAGAATACGTCCGCATCGTCAAAGACAAGTCCCTCCTCCGCCAGCTCATCGGCATCTGCGCCACCGCCATGACCCGCGCCGCTGACCAGAGCGAAGAGGCCCTCGAAGTCCTCAACGCCGCCGAAACCTCTCTCCTCGAAGTCACCGAAAAGGGCATCACCCGCGGCTTCTCCAGCGTCCACGAAATCGTCGCCGGTTCCTTCAAAACCATCGACAACCTTTACCAGCAGGGCCAGCACCAGGTCACGGGTCTCCGGACGTACCTCACCCGCTTCGACGAAATGACCAGCGGCCTGCAGAATTCCGAGCTCACCATCATCGCCGCGCGACCGTCGATGGGCAAAAGCGCCCTCGCTATCAACATCGCCCAGAATGCCGCGATCCGAGGCGGTAAGACCGTCGCCATTTTCTCGCTCGAAATGTCGAAGGAGTCGTTGCTCCGCCGCCTGCTCGCGTCCGAAGCGCACGTGGGGGCCAAGAAAATCCAGACCGGATTTCTGCCCCGCGAAGATCGTGACAGCCTCGTCAACGCGCTGGAGCGCCTGGTCGAAGCCCGCATCTACATCGATGACACCCCCGGCATCTCGCTCACGGAAATGCGCGCCAAGGCTCGCCGCCTGCGCCAGTTTGCGAGTGGGCTCGATCTGGTCGTCATCGACTATCTGCAGCTCATGTCCGCCGGAACCCTGGGCCCCAACGCCCGCCATTACGAGAATCGCACCCAGGAAGTCTCTTCCATCTCCCGCGGCCTCAAAGCGCTCGCCAAGGAGCTCAACATTCCCGTCGTCGCTCTTTCCCAGCTCTCCCGCGCCTCCGAGCAGCGCGGCGGCGACAAGAAGCCGATCCTCTCCGACCTCCGTGAATCCGGCTCCATCGAGCAGGACGCCGACGTGGTCGCCTTTATCCATCGCGAAAGCTACTACAACCGCGAGGACCCCGATCTGGAGCACAAGGCCGAGATCATCATCGCCAAACAGCGCAATGGCCCGACCGGATCGATCGAACTGGGTTGGGTCGCCGACTACACCCTCTTTGCCGACGCCGGCTACGGCGAGGATAACTAGGTCCGGTGACGCGTCGAAAATGCGTTCCTGCTTTCACTGCACACTAGAACCGGCAACCCGGCGAGGGTGGCCCGGACGGCAATTGGAGATCCCGCGTCTTACTTGTGGTAGAATGTAAGACATTATGGCAGAACTTGCGACGGTAAGCACCAAAGGCCAATTTGTGATTCCAGCCGAAATCCGCGAAGCCCTGGGCATTCGCCCTGGCACCCGCATCGCTGTCCTGCGGGAAGGCAACCGCATCATCCTCGAACCGATCAACAAAGAATATGTCCGTTCTTTGCGCGGATCGCTGGCGGGCGGACCTTCCATGACGGACCAACTGCTGAAAGATCGCCGCGAGGACGAGCGCCGCAGCAAGTGCTGACATATGCTCTCGATTCCAGCGCCATCCTGCGCTTTCTTGAGAATGAAGCGGGCAGTGATCGAATCGAGGCGATCTTCCAGAATCAGATCCAGGGCAAGGCGATAGTGATTATCTCGGCGCTGCATTGGGGTGAGGTTGCCGGATATGCCTACAGAACACGAGGCCAGCTCGCGGTAGACATGGTGCTGCAGAGACTTCTCGAACTGCACATCGAAGTCGTGCCGGTAACTGCAGAGCAAGCAGTGTCAGCGGCGCTCATCCGCGCCACTCACAGGATTCCGTACGTTGACGCATTCGGTGCCGTCCTGGCTTCGGCCGCGCATCACGTGTTCGTCACCGCCGATTTCGATCTGAAGCCTGCGGCGAAGTCTGCGAAGATCGAATTCTTGCCGGCCAAGTAGCCGCTTGGCAGACAAAAAGTCAGTCACCGCAGTTCTTCCCCCACCCGCTTTCCCTGAATCTCGATGTACACGTTCACCAGCGTCAGGGCCGCCGGCGTCACCCCAGGAATCCGGCTCGCCTGTCCCAGCGTCGATGGCCGCACCCGCGTCAGCTTCTCCTGCACCTCGCGCGACAGCCCGCTTACCTGTCCGTAGTCGAACCACTCCGGAATCCCGCGCTGCTCCGCCTTCTTCAGCTTCTCAATCGCCTTCTTCTGCTGGTCGAGATACCCCGCGTACTTGATCTCCGTCTCCACTGACTTCAGCTCGTTGCGCGCCTGCGCCGGCAAGGACTCGCCCGCGTCGATCCACAGAGTAAAAATCTCGTCCCGCAGCTGCTCCCGCAGAACCGGCCACAGCGTCGACAGCGTCACCTCCGGCCGTCGCAGCACCTGCGCCCACGTCTGCCCCGTTGGCCAATCTCCCCCAGTCGCCTTCCCCGTAGAGAGCACCTTCGCCAGCGCCACCGCCCGCGCCTGCTTCGCTTCATACTCCGCCCACGCCGCATCGCCGATCAGCCCCAGCCTCCGCCCATACGGCGTCAGCCGCCGGTCCGCGTTGTCGATGCGCAGATGCAGCCGGAACTCCGCCCGCGACGTGAACATCCGATACGGCTCATTCGTCCCCTTCGAAATCAAATCGTCGATCAGGATCCCCGTGTACGCTTCCGTCCGATCCAGCGTGAACGCCGCCTCTCCCTTTACGCTGAGCGCCGCATTGATCCCCGCCATGATTCCCTGGCACGCCGCCTCTTCGTACCCCGAAGTCCCGTTGATCTGCCCCGCCAGATACAGCCCGCGAAACTTCTTCACCCGCAACGCCCGGTCCAGCTCCGTTGGATCGATCGCGTCGTATTCGATCGCGTACCCAGGCCGCAGCATCTCCGCATTTTCAAGGCCCGGTATCGACCGCACCACCTGCCACTGCACCTCCATCGGCAGCGATGTCGACATGCCGTTCACGTACACCTCGTGCGTGTTCAGCCCCTCCGGTTCCAGGAAAAACTGGTGCTGTTCCTTGTCAGGAAACTTCACCACCTTGTCTTCAATCGATGGACAATACCGCGGCCCGATCGCCTGAATCTGCCCCGAATACATCGGCGACCGGTGTACGTTCTCGCGGATAATCCGCAGCGTCTCCGGCGTTGTGTACGCGATGTGGCACGACACCTGACGCTGCGGAATCTCCCGGGTCCGAAAACTAAACGGCGTGGGATCGGCGTCCCCCGGCTGCTCCGCGAACCGGCTCCAGTCGATCGACCGCCCATCCAGCCGCGGAGGCGTCCCCGTCTTCAGCCGGCATCCGCGCAGCCCCAGCCCCTTCAGCGCCTCGCCCAGCAGCACCGAAGCCGGCTCGCCGCTGCGCCCCGCCGGATAATTCTCCTCCCCGCAGTGGATCAGCCCATTCAGAAATGTGCCCGTGGTGATTACAGTTGCGCCAGCAAGAATCACCCGCCCATCCCGCAGCTTCACGCCGATGATCCTCGGAACCTCCGTATCGTGCCCGGTGCCCGGTGCTCGGTGCCCGGTGCCCTGAATCACGTCCACCACTTCCGCCTGCTTGATAAACAAGTTCCCCTGCGACTCCAGCACCTCGCGCATCTTCACGCGATACTGCTGCTTGTCGCACTGCGCTCGCGGCGACCAAACCGCCGGGCCCCGCGAAGTATTCAGTAGCCGAAACTGGATCCCGACCGCATCCGCTACTTCGCCCATGATGCCGCCCAGCGCGTCCACTTCTCGCACCAGATGCCCCTTGGCGATGCCGCCAATCGCCGGGTTACAGCTCATCTGCGCAATCAAGTCGAGGTTCAGCGTGAACAGAGCCGTACGCAGTCCCATGCGCGCCGCCGCCATCGCCGCCTCGCATCCGGCATGGCCCGCGCCTACCACAACGACGTCGTATTGTTCAGTAAAGACCAAAAGCTGGGGACTCAGAGCTATTCTACCGGCGCAGTCCGAAAATGCCTCGTTCCACAAAAACAAAGGGGTCCCCGTTTCCGGGGACCCTCTGGCGAAACCTCGATCCGCTTAAAAAACGAAATGCAGATCCATTGTGACCACGCGCGATCCGCCAATTGTGCCCGTGACGGATCCAAAATTGGCGCCGTTATTTGGGCATCCTCCCATAACCGTTGCCTTGGAACACGAAAGAGTCCCCGCCGGCAGGATCGTCGGAATCGTGGTCGTCTTGCCCGACCCATTGTGATACGGCAACTGATCCAGATTGGTTAGTGCCGACTGCTGGTCGACCGGATTGTTGCTCGTTGCGATCTGCCCATAGTTCACATAGTCGGCTGCGCAGTTGTTGTAGGAGATCGCGTACGCCGATGTCGAGCAGGCATCGGCCTGCCGAATCTCGGTCTGGTTCTGCGGTACGTCCAGACTGGTCGTGTTCGTTACGTTGAACACGTTGAACCGGTATTCCAGCGTTAGCTTTTCCGACGGACGGAATTGCTTCCGTACCGAGAGATCTGCGCGCTTCTGGAAGGCCTGCCGGAACAGGTTGCGCTGCCCAGGCACAAAGTCCGTCTCGTAAATATCCGAGGGGTCGGTGCCCGTCGAGACGGGAATGCCATCTGTGCCTGGCGAGAGGTACTTGATTGCGATCTGGCTTGGGTCGATCGCCGGGATGTAGCTGCCGGCAGTGCGGAATGCGCCCGAATGCCCGGTCAGCGCGCTCTTCGGGTTCGCCCCGTTCTTGATCGGCAGCACCGGGTTCATCAGGGTTGGATAATCGCCGAAAAAGATGCTGCCCACAGCTCCATAAAACTCATACAGCGAATACGGCTCGCCGCTCTGCGCCACGACCAGCCCGCTCAGGTGCCAGTCGTTGGTGAAATATGAAAGCAGCGTGTCCGGAGCCGCCGCATTGGGCGCCGCAACGTCAAAGTTGCCGGTCAGCACCTGGGTGCGATCGAAGTCCGCAGGAGCGTACGAATCGCGCAGTTTGTTCGGATTATCGCCCGTGAAGAACAGACCGATGTCGCTCTGCTCATCGTAGGTGTGGCTGAACGTATAGCTCACGCCGCCCAGCACATTGTGCGACAGCCGTTTCTCCAGGTGCGCCTCGAGGCCGTCGTACGCCGAAGTTCCCGTCGTCTCGAATAACGCCGCGTTCGGGCTGTAACCCACATAAGGCGCGCGGAAGTCCGCATTGCCGCCGTCCTCGGTGTTCCACGGCTCTCCTGCAATCGGATCGTAATCGTAACCGTCCGACTCACTATTCTGGTTCAGCACCTCGAAGCCGTAGCTCGCTGTCTCTCCGTGAACCGGATTGCTCGCCGTTGCCAGCAGCGGTTCATTGAACGGGATCGGAATCACCGCGTGCCGCCCCCGATTGCCGGTGTATCCAAGTGTCACTGCCAGGTCGGGCCTGGGCTGCCATTGCATGTTCAGCGTGAAATTCATTGAGTAGGGCAACACATTCTTCTTGTCGTACGCGCCAAAATTCAGCGTGTACGGGCAATCCGTATACCCTTCCTGGTTGTCGATTCCGCCGCAGTTCGGACCGTAATATTTGCTCTGCCCGGTCATTCCGTTCAGGGTGCTCTGCAGGGCCGTCTGGATCGTCGCAGGATTGGAACTCGGCTTCACCCAGCTCAGTGAGCCCGCCGTCTTTTCCATCGGACTCTCCAGCGATGTCCCATTGCCGACCACATAGCTGGCCAGAGGCGCCGATTCCGTCACCCCGAAAGGCCCGCCATTGCCGCTGCCCGCCGGCTGCGAAAGGTAGCTGAAGTATTCGCCCCGGTCGTAGTAGAGACCGAATCCTCCGCGCCACACCAGGTTGCCGTGGTTCCACTTTGGTGCCCACGCAAATCCTATGCGCGGCGAGATGCCCCATTGCTTCCCGGTCAGCGTCGAATCGCTTACCCCTGCCGTCGGATCGTACTTGTTATTCCCCGCCACCACGAATCCCGAATTGTTGACCGTGAATCCGGTCGTCGTGGTTCCCGTTACCTTGTAGGCGCTGGGATCGAAGTTGAACATATTGCCGTATTTCTCCGTCAGGCCCCCGTGGTAGTCGTAACGCACCCCAGCCGTGATGCTCAGGTTCGAAAGCGCCTGCCACTTGTCCTGCACAAAACCCGAAATCTCGTTCGTCCGGTAGTACCGATCCGCGTCGTTTCTGCCGCTTTGCGGATCGATGGTCTCCAGAACGTTGGCGCTCTTCACCGATCCGGCAAGGAACTTCTGAAAAGACGCACTGGTGATCTGCGCGATGCCGTCACGGTTGTTGTCGATGTTCAGCTGTGTATAGCTGTATCCGCCCCCCGCCAGAATCGTATGCCGCCCCATCGAAAAAACGATGCTCGATGATGGGTTCAGCCGGTTCTGGGAGTAGCCGATGTTGGCGAAGGAACTGAACGGACCGACCTTCAGTCCTGGTGCCACGGTGCTGTTCGTCGCCATCTCCTTGATCAGCAGACCAGGCATACCGGGTGCGGCATACGGCGTATCGCTCGGTGCGCTGCCGCCAATTCCGAAGTTCCCCCCGGGAACCGTCTGGTTGTAATAACTGTACGAATACATGCGCGAGTATCCCAGCGTCTGCACCCAGTTGATCTTCGAGCCCAGCACAATCGTGTTGCTCAGTGCTCCCACCTGCGACCCGTTGTTCTGCGACTGCGGAAATCCTCCGGTTTGCGCCATCCCGTACAGTCTCGAAGTCGGGTCGCTCTGGTAGTAGTACTTCGCCGACAAGCGGTCTGTATTGCTCAGCTGATAGTCCAGCGATCCGGTTCCCTGGTCTCCGGTCAGCTGTGAGGTCCCGACCAGCGTCACATTCGGAATGCCGTATTGATAAGGCTGCGACGGCGCCTGGTTCGACGGGATCAGATAGCCGCCCCCCGCCACTTTCGCCGATAGCAGTGCCTGCGCTATCGGGTCGATCGCGCCCGTGTAAGCCTTGCCGTTGTTCCAGCTCGTCGCCGCCGTCGTCAACCCCGCGGCCGAACGGTCGTCCGTCAGCCCGGTCGGAACCGTTATCTGCGAGAGTCCCGTCGAATTGTCCGAATCGTATAGCCGCTGGTAAGCCGCGAAGAAGAACAGCTTGTTCTTGATGATCGGACCGCCCACCGTGCCGCCCGTGGTCCAGCGGTGCAGTGCAGGATTCGCCAGTGACCACGGAAACGCGCCGACGCCCTGCTGCGAAAGCAGATACTGCTGCTTGAAAAAGAACGGATCCGCATTCAGCCCGTTGTTCGCGAAACTTCCGTATACCTGTCCATGGAATTTGTTCGAACCGGTTGTCGTGTTCGCGTCGATCTGCGCTCCGCTGGTCGCGCCCTGCTGCGCGTCGTACATCGACGTGTTCACACGCAGTTCCTGCAGAAACTCCGGCGGAGGCGAAGGCAGGCTGTTGCCATTCGATCCGTAAACCGAAGTGCTCGTCTGTGATGCCCCGCCCACATCCGCTGCGCCGGCCGAAGACGTGCTCGAGGTGCTGCCCCCGCCGATATTGAAGTTGTAACGCTGCGAGGCGTCGCCACTCGAGCTCATCCCATTGAAGATGTTGCTCACGTCCGTGCCGTTAACCTGAAACGTGTTGCTCGTGGCGCGCTGCCCGTTGGCCCAGATGTTCTGATTCCCCAGTCCGGCGTTGGTGTCGATCCCGCTCAGGAGTTCCGCGTTCACGCCGGGCGCCAGGATCGCCAGCTGTGTGAAGCTGCCCGTCGCCAGCGGCGCCGTTTCGATCTGCGTTTTGTCCAGCGTGTATCCGTTCGTCGTATCCGTGGCATTGAGAAGCGGATTCGCGGTAACTGTAACCGATTCCGTTACTTTTCCCGGCTGCATCGACGCATTCAGCGTCTTGGCCTGCATTTCCTGCACTTCGATCGCCGGATAGTTCACCGACTCGAAGTTTGCCTCGGTCACCGTCACCTTATAGGTGCCCACCGGCAGGTTCAGAATCTCCCAATAGCCCGTCTTCGACGTTGTCGTCGACCGCGTCAGCCCTGTCTGTACGCTCACCGCGGTCACACTGGCGTTGGCCATCGCGGCGCCGGAAATGTCCGTTACCGTTCCGTTGATGCTCCCGAGCGTCTGCTGCGCCCGGGCCATCGTTGTTGTCAGAAGTGTGCAGAAAAGAAGGCAGAACGCCGCGATCGGGTGGTTCCGAAAAAGCTTTTTCATTCTCTTGGCCTCAGAAGTGATCTTGCTGCTCTCCATCAGGCCTGTCACGGCCCCTGGATTCCACGCCGGGGGATCTACGTGGATCTGCCCCTCTACGGTTGCACGGCTGGGTAAATATCGAGTTAATTACAACACGGATTTTTCCACCAGCCCACCGTCTATTTCGACGCGTTTCAGTGGAAAGCCGGTGGAAAACTATCCATCACAGCTACAAATTGCTCAGAAAACGAGTCTCAGACCTACCTGGAGCTGGCGCTCCCGGCCCTGCGCGCTGCTGTTGGCATTCGTCACATTTCCAAACGCCGCCGTCGGATCGAACACGTATTGCGTCTCTGTAACCCCGTCCACCAACGTGGTTTTGGTGCCCGGCTTGATCCCGCTCTGCCATGTCAGCGTCGCCATATTGGCGTGCGCCTTGTCGTTGCTCACCCTGTACCCAACTGTCTCAATGTCAGTCACATTTTGATGGTTCAGCGCATTGAACGCCTCCCCCATCAGCTCCAATGAGCAACGATCGCTGATACGAATTCTCTTCGTGAACCGCAGATCCAGATTCACGCCCGCCGAATACCGAAAAGTATTGCGCCCGATCGGCGGAATCAGATCCTCGCCCCCCGATCCGTTCAGGTTCCCGCCCAGGCTCGCAATCGGAACCGCCATGCCCGCCGTGTTATCCGTGAAAGTCTCGTCGGGCTGCTGCACCACCTTCAGGCAATTCGCCCCATCTCCCGTTGCCCCGCCCGCGTTCAGCCAGTTCTCGTACGAGCACGACGGCGTCGGCACTGCCCCCATCGTCCGCATCGTGTAAGGAAGTCCCGTTCGCCACGCCCCCGCGGCCGCCAGCGAATAGCCGCCGAACACCATCCCCAGCGGGCCCTCCATCCGCCACGGCTCGCGCGCTACGATCCCTCCTGCCACCCGCTGCCGCACATCGTAATTCGAAGTCCCGCGCTCCAGGCGCAGATCGGCGGGATCGTAAACATCGTTCCGCTCTGCGAACGTCGCCTCATTCTGGTTCTCGTCGATCGCGTGCCCCCACGTATACGCCGCATTCACGCTCAGCGCCCGCGACAGCCTCTGTTCGAGCCGCACCCTCGCTCCCCGATAGTTGGAGTTGCTTTCGCTGATCATGTCGGTGATCGCGCCGTATGCCGGATTGACCCGCTGGTAGTAAAACCGCTGCGGCTCATAAACCTTGTTCGTGTATCCGGAGACCCCGCTCGTCGCCTTGCCCAGCGGCCCGATGTTCCCCTGATTTCCCGGAGCCTGCACGCTGTAGAACACCCTCGCCACATCGGTCAGATCGATATTCGTGTCGATAAATTGCGTCAGATCGTGCGCGTCGGTCGCCATCGCCGTCAGCGTCACCACTGTGTGGCGCCCAAGATCCTGTTCCAGCGACACGTCTGCCTGGTTGATCTGCGGATGCCGAAAATGCGAATCAAAATACACCGCCTCCGGTGCCGTCGAATTGTGATCCGGCGCTGCTGGGTCGATATACGGCGTCTCATCGCTCCCAAAAACGTGCGGAAATCTCGGCGCAGCCACGTCCATCGGACGATATGAATACGTCCGCGGCGCCGCTGCCGCTCCCGTCGACGTCAGCGCGCTGAACACCGTCCCGTTGGGTACCCGCGCATAGTAGATTCCGTATCCGCCGCGCAAAACCGTCCGCCCCTTCCCCAGAGCATCCCATGCGAATCCGCCCCGCGGCCCAAATCCGTTCCGGTTATGCGGCAGCCGCGCCGTCTCCGGAATCGCCGCGTTCACCAGCGCCGGATTTGTATCGGGCAACCGCTCATATTCGTAGCGCGCCCCCAGAGTCAGCGTCAGCCGGCTGCTTGGCTTCCACTCATTCGCCAGATAGGCCGCATAATCCGCCGTCTCGAAACTCCAGTTCGCGCTCCCTACCGCCTGCCGAAACCGCGCATAGCACGGATAAAACCCGGTTCCCGTTGTCCTCCCATCGCAGCTGTCCGGCGCCAGCATATCCGAGACAAAATCCCCCAGGCTCGCGTAAGAATACTCTCCGTTCTCCTCGTTCAGCCCCTCAATCGCATCCTCGACGTAGTTGTAGTCGTACCCAAACCGCAGCGCCTGCTTTCCGTGAATCCACGTGGCCGCCTCCATCAATTGCTGGCGTGTCTCGGCCGGGTATTCGCGCTTATTCACCGTCGACAGAGTTCCAAAACTCAACCCCTCGCTCCGGTCGATCGAAACCTCCGGCGCCAGGCCCCACACATTGTTGGCAAACTGCTGTTCGAATGCGCTCGCCGTCCCCGGCGACTGTGACAGCACATCCCGGCCGAATTGATACCGGGCGCTGCTCAGCAAACGCGGCGTGGCCATGAATTCCCACCGCGCCACCGCTGCATCGTCGCTCGTGGAGCTGTTGCCGAAACTCCCGATCGCATCCGTCTCTGACGCCCCGCTCAGCGCGCCATGCGTCGACGCCCGCCGCATCCGGTTGTACTGCACCACCACTTGATTCCGCCCATTCACCCGCCAGTTGATCTTCGGAAACAAAATCGTCTGCCGCGTCGATCGCGGCACCGTTCCCAGCATCCCATTCAGCTGCGCCAGCACCGTCGTATACGCGCACGCCGCGGTGGCCGTCGACCCCGACGCTGCGCCCGCCGTCCCTCCGCAGCTCGTGACGATGGAGTTCGTGCTCCTCGCGATCCGCGCCTCCAGCGTCGTCAGCGTCGCCGCCGAAGGTGGAGCGAAGAAAACTTCCGGCTCGTTGGCGCGCGCCACCGCAGGATCATTGCGATCGTGCTGCTCCCACGCAAAAAACCAGAAGATCCGATCCCGGCGAATGGGGCCGCCCGCGGAAACCTCCCACTGCTGCCTGCGATCCGGCGCATGATAAGGAACCTCGACATACGTGATCGGCTTCCCGTTCAGGTACATCACCGGCTGCCCCGCCGGCGTCACCGTCGTCCCCGCCGGCTCCATCTGCATCGTTTTGCTGTACGCGTTTGAGGCTTGCCCAATCGCCCCGCGGTCGTAGAACACCGCCTGCCCGTGCATACGGTTCGACCCGCTCTTCGTCACCGTATTGATCGCGCCGCCCGCCGCCCGCCCATACTCCGCTGAGAATCCGTTCCCGCTCACCTCAAACGCCCCCACCGCCGACTGCGCCGTCGCGAATCCGTTCCCCTCTGTCGCCCGCTCTCGCGCCCTGAACGCCAGGTTGTTGTTGGTCCCGTCCAGCGTGATCGTGTTCATCAGCGGACTGAGCCCGCGAAAGCTCAGGCCCCCGTCTTCCCCGCTCGTCGCCCCCCCCAACAACGCCGCCAGATCGGACCAGTGCTGTCCGTTGTTCGGCAGATCCTGCATCGCCGCGCCGCTGTCTTCACCCGCCCTCGCGGCTTGCCGGTTCGAGCCCGCTCCCGCGACTCCCGCATCCACAAGAATCGTCCGGTGAACCCAGGTCGGCGCCAGCCGCGCGTTCAGCCGCGCCGCCGTCCCCAGCCCGATCTCCAGATTGTCCGCCTCCCACTCTGACAATCCCTCCGCGTGTACCCGCAGCGTATAGCCGCCCGGTGTCACGTCCGCGAAGCGAAAATCTCCCCGCAAATCGCAGATCGAGTCGCTGTGTTCTCCCGTTGTCGCGTTTTCAATACGAACCAGGGCAGCGCTGACTCCCTTGCCTCCCTCGTCCACAACGCGCCCCGCCACCGAGCCGGCGGTGTCCGACTGCCCTGCGCAAATGCCCATGGCCGGCGCGAACAAAAACGCCAGCCAGGCTTTCTTCTGAAGTCGGGGGAGACGCACGTTTCCTCTTCACGAAGCCGACCGGCCCGCGCCAGTCCATCGCCTGTCTTCTGGTAAGTGAGTCGAGCGTAGCCCTTTCGCTAAACTGGAAACAGCGAATGTTTATCGATGAAGCCAAAATTCGGGTCAAGGCCGGTGACGGGGGTAATGGGTGCATGGCTTTTCGCCGCGAAAAGTTCGTTCCCCGCGGCGGACCCTCCGGTGGCGACGGCGGACACGGAGGTAACGTTATCCTCGAAGCCAGCCAGCGCCACAACACTCTCGTCTACTTCCGCTTCAATCCAGAACACAAAGCCGAGCGCGGCGAACACGGCATGGGTTCCAACTGCACCGGCCGCGACGGCAAAGACACCATCCTCAAAGTTCCCGTCGGCGCCATGCTTTTCGACGCTGACACCGGCCAGCTCATCCACGACTTCACCCGCCCCGATGAGCGCCTCATCATCGCGCGCGCCGGACGCGGTGGCCGTGGCAATCAGCACTTCGCCACCCCCACCCACCAGGCCCCGCGCGAGCACGAACTCGGCCGCCCCGGCGAAGAGCGTACCTACCGCCTCGAACTCCGCGTCCTCGCCGACGTCGGCCTCGTCGGCTATCCCAACGTCGGCAAATCCACGCTGATCTCCCGCATCTCCGCCGCGCGTCCCAAAATCGCCGACTACCCCTTCACCACCCTCGAGCCGCAACTCGGCGTCGTCTCCATCGGTGAAGCCCCCTACGAAGAAAGCTTCGTCGTCGCCGACATCCCTGGTCTCATTGAAGGCGCCCACCTCGGCGCTGGACTCGGCACCCAGTTCCTCCGCCACATCGAGCGCACTCGCATCCTCGTCCATCTCATCGACGTGTCCGATTCCAGCGGCCGCCCCGATCCCGTCGAAGATTTCCGCGTCATCATGGAAGAGCTCAAGACCTTTGGCCACGGCCTCGACGAGAAGCCAATGATCGTCGTCGCCTCCAAGGTCGACGTCGCCAATCCCGCCAAACTCAAAAAATTAGAAACCATGGCGAAGCGCCGCAAGCTCCCCTTTTACGCCATCTCCGCCGTCACCGGCCTCGGCGTCGAGAAGCTCAAGTACGCCATCGGTGAACGCGTCCGCGACCTGCGCGCCGAATCCCCCGCCGTCCCCGCAGCCAGCTAGCTAAGGCACCCGCACAGAATCCATCCCGCGCCGCCTAAGCACCCATCCCCCACACGCTGGCCACGCACAGCCCCGCCTGCGCCACCAGCATCACCCCCGTCGCCCACAGAAACACCTTCCGCCGCGGTGTCTCCAGAGCGTCCGCAAAAACCCCGCCCACAAACGTGATCAGAAACGGCAGCGCCCACAACCACGGCTCCGACGCGACGCCCGTCGTTACCAGTACCATCAGCGGCGCGCCCACCAGCAGGGGAGTCGTGTTCCCGAAATACCGCGACCGCCTCGCCACTACATAGAGCGCCAGCGCTCCAACCAGCCCAACCGTGAAGGCCGCGTTCGCCGGATTCTCGAAAAACCACTTCGCCGGTTCCAGTGAAACCCACATCCGCCCCGCCGCGCTCCGAAACACGTAGCTGAACGCATCCGGATGAAACGCATACGATGCGAACAGCAGGAAAAACGCCCCCAGCACCCACACAATCAGCAGCGTTGGAATGTACGCCCTCCGCGTCTCCGCCACCCACGCCATGAAAATCACCGTGAACGCCAGCGCCACCACAAACGCCGCGAGATGCGCCGCCGCCGTGAACCCTAATGCCACCGTCAGCAGCACAATTCTCGGCCGCCATTTCTTCTTCGGCCCCTGCAGCGCGTGCGAAACCCCAATCGCGGTATAAATCACCGAAAAAACGCCCAGCGCTGCCAGAATCTCATTGTTGGGATACGTCGACGCACGCACCACCGCCGGCGAAAAACAATACAGCGCCAAAGAAATGTAACCGCCCTCGTTACCAAACAACCGCCGCGTCACCCACCACAGGCAAGCCCCCAGCGCCAATCCCGTCAGGACGAAGGGCAGCCGCAACACCAGCTTGATCGCGCCCACCTCATGCCGCATCTCCCACGTCGAGGTCGTCGTCGCCTGTCCGAAAACAATGCGCTCCAGCGTCAGCGGCAACCCCGCCGCCCGGTACGCCAGCGTTCCATCGTGAATGTTTCCGCAAGTCGTGAAGTAGCCCGCCAGCGGCGAAGGCCGCTCCCACATCTCCCGCCCGCACCGCGCAAACTGATAATCGGTCTCCGAAAGCGGCTGCCGCGCACTCACCCACAGGCACTCCCCCAGCAGAATCAGCAGCATTACCGCCGCGATCTTCTGGGGTCGCTCGAATCGAAATTTTCGCAGCTGGTGGATGGTTCCGCCTGATCCCATCGAGCTTTCAGCAGTGTACCGGAGCGATCACCCGCGCCCTCTTCACTTTTTCCTGCTGGAAAACTCCCCGCAGCCGATAGGCAAAGTGAATCGCCCAACCAGAGGATTTCTGCTGCGGCGAGCCTGAATGCGCATGACATCCGTCGCCTCCCTGCCGCAACCCGGAACACCCCAAAAGCCGCCTGCCCCACCCGCGCCCATCACCGCGCCCAGCCGCTACCTCGGCCGTCAACCCATTCTCGACGCCCAGCGCCGCCTCTTCGGCTACGAGCTCTTCTACCGCGCCGGCAAAATCGATCACTTCTCCGGCGACCCCGATCTGGCCACCCGCGAAGTCATCGACCACTGGCTGCTCCTCATTCCCGACTCCACCCAGACCGCCTCCTTCGTGAACTGTACCCGCAATGCACTCGTCGACGGCCTGGTCACGCTCCTTCCCCCCGAGTCCACCGTCCTTGAGATCCTCCCCAACATCGAACCCGATCCCGACGTCATCGCCTGCTGTCTCGCCCTCAAAAAACAGGGCTATCGCTTCGCGCTCGACGCCTTCCTCCCCCGGTCTTCGCGCGCTCCCTTCCTCGACCTCGCTGACTTCATCAAAATTGACTTCCTCGCCGCGGACTTCGATCTCCGCCGCGAAATCTACGCCATGGCTGCCGGTACCGGCGTCCATCTCATCGCCGAAAAAATTGAGACCGATATCCAGTTGCGCATCGCCGTCTCTGAAGGTTGCACCCTCTTTCAGGGATATTTCTTCTCGTTGCCTGTCCTCCTCTGCTCCCCGACCGTCCCTCAGAACTACTTCGCCTACCTCAAGCTGCTGGCCGCCCTCCATCATTCCCCCACCGATCTGCGCAAAATCGAAAAGCTCGTCTCCGCCGACGCCTCGCTCTGCTATCGCGTGCTGCGTCTCGCCAACTCCGCGCTCCAGGCGCATCCCGGCATCATCTCCACCGTTCGCGAAGCGCTGCTCATGGTCGGTGATGACGCGGTCCGCAAGATGGTCACTGTCGCCATGGCAGGCGCCCTCACTTCCCATCGTTCCCTCCCGCTCATTTCCATGGCCCTCTCCCGCGCCCAGTTCTGCGAGCTCCTCGCCCCCTCGCTCTCTGAGCAGCCCGCCCAGTTCTATCTCCTCGGCATCCTCTCCTTGCTCGACGTACTCCTTGAAACCCCTCTCTCCCGCATCCTCCAGGTACTGCCCATCGCCCCCGCCATGAAATCGGCGCTCGAAGGCGATCGCAGCGCCGCCAGCCGCGCCCTCGAACTGGTCCGCAGCCTCGAAGCCTGCGACTGGATCCGCTGCGAGCAAATCCAGCACCAGCTCGGCCTCGCCGAAGGCGCCATCGCCGCCATGTATGCCCAGTCGCTGCGTTGGGCCTCCACCATGGTGAGCCAGGAAATCATCGCCTGAACCACGCGCTCCCCAGCGTGCCTTCTAATCGCACGTTCGTTCCTCCTTCTCAAGAAATCCACCAAATCCTCCGATAACTTCATTGGACCGCCCGCAGGATACTTCCGCGCCGACGGTCCCTGAATGAGCATGTCCGCAACCGCTCCTCCGCCATTCGAAATCCCGCCGACAGCACAGGAACCCCCTGCGCCTCACTGCACCACCCCAACCCGATTTCTGGGCCGCCAGCCCATCCTTGACGCCGACCGCCACCTCTTCGGCTATGAGCTCCTCTACCGCACCGCCAACAGCGACCCCCTCTCCGCCGATCGCGAGCAGGCCACCCGCGAGGTCGTCGATCACTGGCTCATGCTCATTCCCGATCGGAATCCCCCTGCCTCCTTCGTCAACTGCACGCGTACCGCTCTGGTCGACGGTCTCATCACTCTGCTTCCCCCCCAGTCCACCGTCGTTGAAATCCTCGAAGACGTCGACCCCGATCCCGAGGTGATCAACTGCTGCCTCACGCTCAAATCCAAAGGCTACCGATTCGCGCTCGACGGCTTTCTGCCCCGGCCCGCGCGCGCACCCTTTCTCGCGCTTGCCGACTTCATCAAGATCGACTTCATGGCCGCCGATTTTCTCGCCCGTCGTGCCATCTACGCCCTGGCCTCCGGCACCCAGGCCCGGCTCGTCGCCGAAAAAATCGAAACCGATACCCAGTTGCGCATCGCGAAATCCGAAGGTTGCACCCTCTTTCAGGGCTACTTCTTTTCCCAGACCGTTTTAGTGGCATCCCGAGCCGTTCCCCCCAACCACCTCGTCTATCTCAACCTGCTCTCCCAGCTGCAGCGCGGACCCTCCGACCTGCGCAAGCTCGAAAAGGTCATCTCCACCGACGCCTCCCTCTGCTATCGCATGCTCCGGCTCGCCAACTCCGCCCTGCAGGCCCATCCCGGCGTCATCACCACCATCAATGAAGCCCTTCTCATGGTGGGCGAAGATGCCCTCCGCCGCATGATTACCGTTGCCATGGCCGGCGCCGCCGGCGCCGAGCGCACTCCCGCCATCACTTCCATGGTCCTCACCCGCGCGAGCTTTTGCGAGCGCATCGCGCCCTTCCTCTCCGAGGATCCCGCCCAGCTCTATCTCCTCGGCATGCTCTCCCTTCTTGACGTCCTTCTCCAGACTCCTTTCTCCCGCATCCTCCAAACCCTTCCGATTGGCAATGAAATGAAGCTGGCCCTCGCCGGTGCGCAGAGCCCTGCCGGCCTCGCCCTCGCTCTGGCCCGCAGCCTTGAATCGTGCGACTGGGGCCGCTGCGAAGAGATCAGCGTGCAACTCGGCCTTGCCGAAGAGGCTATAGCCGCTCTCTACGCCGAATCGGTACGCTGGGCCTCCACCATGCTTACCCAGGAAATCGGCGACTGACCCTGCTCCGCGCGCCCCCTCCACCCTGTACCCTCCAACCTGCAACCTGTACCCTGTACCCTGTACCCTGTACCCGATGACCACCCTGCGTACGGCCAAGCGATTCGTCTTTCCGCTGCTCGGTCTGTGGGTGTTGCTCTACGCCTCCTTCTCGATTTTCACGCCTCCCCTCCTCGACGGCTCTGACGCCCTCACCGCCGTCATTGCCCGTGAAATGCTCATCGGCGGCCACTGGATCACCCCGTGGGCCAACGGCATTCGCTACGCTCAGCGTCCTCCGCTCCTCTACTGGACTGTCGCCCTCAGCTACGGCATTTTCGACGTCAGCGACTGGGCCGCCCGTGTGCCCCTTGCTCTGGGCACCCTGGCCCTCTTCATCGCCACCTTCTCCTTCGGGCGTCGCCTCTTCCACTCCCCTGCCGCCGCTTTCTACGCTGCGCTCACCCTCCTCACCTCCTGCGGAATCTTCCTCTTTGGCCACCTCCTCCTGCGCGACGTCTTCCTCTGCCTCTGGATCACCCTCGCTCTCAACTTCTTCTGGCGCTCCCTCCATCAGGACAAGCACCTCCTCGAAAGCATCCTCGGCTTCGCTGTCTGCTGCGCGCTCGGCGTCCTCACTCGCGGACTCGCAGGCGCCGCTCTTCCCCTCCTCATCGCCTTTCTCTATCTGCTTTTCACCGGCAACCTCCGGTATTTCGCCCGCTGGCAGATCATCCCCGCCTTCGCGGCCTTTCTCGCCGTCGTTTTGCCCTGGCACATCGCCGTGGACAGGGCCAATGTTCGTGACGCGATGGTCGCCCTCCTGCCCCCCATGGCCGGCGGACGCGTCCCCCTCCTCGTTTTCTGGCTCCTGCCTCTTCTCTGGATCGCTCCCTGGTCCATCTTTTCCATCCGCGCTCTCCGCATCGGCGCCTCCTCACCTGATCCCGACCGCCGCGGCCAGGCCCGCCTCCTCTGCGTCCTCTGGATCCTCGCCGTCCTCGTCTTCTTCAGCTTCGCCGCCCGCCAGGAATTCAACCTGGTCTCCGCGCTGCCACCTATGGCCCTCCTCGCCGGCGGCTGGCTCGCCGAAGACGAATCTCTCCCCCACCATCAGGGCCGCATCGCCGCATGGATCCTCTTCTTCCTCGGCATGGCCGCGGCCGCCGTTGTCGCTTACCTCCTCATCGTCGCGCCCCGCCCCGCACCCGGCACGGACATCGCCACCCTCCTCCGACCCAACTCCGGTCATCACGCCGTCTTCTTTGGTTTTCTCTTCGATCTCACCCGCTCCGCCATCGGAGCCTTCAAGGTCCCGCTCTGGATCACCCTCTTCTCCCTCCTCGTCGGCGTCTCCGCCTGCCTCTGGTACCGCCTCCGCGACAACGCCCGCATGGCCAACTGCTTCCTCGCCGGCATGATCGTTGCGATCCTTATCGCTGCTCATCTCGCGCTCAATATTTTCTCTCCGGTGCTGTCCTCCGCCATCCTCGCCGAAGCCATCAAGCCCGAAGTCCGCCCCACCGAGCTTGTCATCGTCAACGGCCCCTTTGAAAGCGCCTCCTCCTTCGCCTTTTATCTCGAACGCTCCGTGCTTCTCCTCAATCCCCCCGCCATGTCGAACGCCGCTCCGCCCCCCGCTCCCTGCATCGCACCCGTCCAGGTGAAGACCGAGTTCACCGTCAAGGCGACCAATGGCCCGCCGCCCGCTC
Organism: Acidobacteriaceae bacterium; assembly: GCA_049696575.1. GTDB lineage: Bacteria > Acidobacteriota > Terriglobia > Terriglobales > Acidobacteriaceae > Palsa-343. The sequence goes on from JBAVUB010000006.1 coordinate 23,361, forward strand.
CGTCGTATCAAATCGACAACGCAGCCCTCTGCGGATTCTGGCAAAGCCAGCAGCGCGTTTGGCTCTGGACCACACCCCAGACCCTCCCCACCCTCCCCGGCGACATCTACGTCATCGGCCGCAGCGGCGGCAAAGAAGTCGTCAGCAACCAGCCCAACGTCGGCGGCGCCAGCTTCTAGCGCGTCGATGGTCCTGCCGGCGACCTGGCTTTGTACCCTGCACCCTGTACCCTGCACCCTCCGTCCCACCCCCTGGTCGTACCCACAAATCCATCTAAAGTTGGTTGTTGACTATGACGTCAATCCGGCATCCTTGCCAGACCTATGCTCAAAGCCTCCTCAGGGCTTCTCTGTCTTCTTGCGATCGCCTCCGCCGCTGCCGCTCAAACCTTCGTCTCCGCACCCAACGCCGCTGCGCCGGCCACTCAAGCCGCTCCCGCCGGCGACCCTGTCACCGTCTCCATCTACGAACGTGCCCGCAACGATAACTGGCAATGGTTCGCCGCACCGCCCTCCAACAACTCCTATTCCTACCTCCAGTCCTTCCTCCGCATCAGCGTCGCGCAGCGCATCCATCGCTGGGATTGGCAGGCCGAGCTCGCGCAGGGCTGGGTTGGTGGAGTACCCAGCGACGCCGTCGCCCCCGTCTCCGCCCAGGGCCAGCTCGGACTCGGCGGCACCTACTACGCCGCCAACGGCAACAACACCGAGCCCGCTGCCGCCTTCTTCAAGCAGGGATTCCTCCGCTACACCGCTGCCCCGGACAAAAGCATCCGCCTCGGCCGCTTCGAGTTCTTCGAAGGCGTCGAAACTCATCCCAAAGACTCCACCGTCCTCTGGCTCCAGAACAACCGCGTCCAGCAGCGCCTCATCGGCAATTTCGGTTTTGCCAACGCCATGCGTAGCCTTGACGGCATCGACGCCCACTACGGTTCCGGCTCGTGGAACCTCACCGCCATGGCCGCCCGCGCCGATCAGGGCGTCTTCAACATGAACGGCAACCCCGAGCTCAACGTCGACACGCAATACCTCGCCTTCACCAAAACCGCCGCGCAGGGCCGCATCATCGCCCGCGCCTTCGGCATCGGCTACCACGATGGCCGCACCGGCATCACCAAAACCGACAACCGCCCCGCCGCTGTCCGCGCCGGCGACCACAAAAACATCCGCCTCGGCACCTATGGCGGCGACCTCATCGCCACTCAGCCCGCCGGTCCCGGCACCTTCGACTTTGTGTTTTGGGGTGCCCTCCAGAACGGCAACTGGGGAGCGTTAACCCAGAGTGCCGGCGCGGCTGCCCTCGAAGGCGGCTACCGCTTCACCAGCGTTCCCACCACCCCCTGGTTCCGCGGCGGATGGTGGCGCGCCACCGGCGACAACGACCCCACCGACTCAAAGAACAACACCTTCTTCCAGGTCCTGCCCACCCCGCGCGTCTACGCCCGCCTCCCCTTCTACAACGCCATGAACTCGACCGACAGCTTCGTTCAGGTCGTCGACAAGCCTTACAAAACCTGGGACCTGCGCAGCGACCTCCACTGGCTCGACCTCACCTCCGGCCACGACCTCTGGTATCTCGGTGGCGGTGCTTTCGATAACAAGGTCTTCGGCATGACCGGTCGCCCCGCCAACGGCCACACCTCCTTCGCCTCCGTCGCCGACATCAGCTCCGACTGGCAAGCCACCAAAAACGTCGCCTTCAACGCCTACTACGGCTACGGCTGGGGCAAAAGCGTCCCCGGCGCCATCTACCCCACGAACAAAAATATTCAGCTCGGCTACGTCGAGCTCATCTACCGCTGGGGTATCACCTCTGGAGCAGCGAAGTCGAAGTAAAACACGGCTTACAACGTCGGCGTGCGCACCCCACGCGACAGCTCCAATTCCTGCTCATGCTTCCGGCAGTAAGGAGTCCACGGAATAGCCTTCAGCCGCTTTTCTTCGATCGGTCCCCCATCCACGACGCACTTCCCGAAGGTTCCCGCTTCGATCCTCCGCAAAGCATCGCGTACCTGCTGCAGCAGATCCGTATCCATCCCGGCCTCGCCGAACTTCTCGCCTTCCTCTTCGTCGGTCACACTCTTGTCTCCGGTTTCGATAGCTCCCGTCTGTGCACGAGCAGCCTCGGCCGCAACTCCCATCCGCCCGGCGAGTTCCTTTTCTTTTTCCACCAGCACGCGCTTGTATTCGTTCAGGTCCACGATTCGCCTCCGTCCCTATCTGACGCCCGAAACGCGGTCCGAGATGAGGAATCTTTCGAAGGCGCCAACACTCTCCACCGCATCCCATTTCTCCCATTCACTGCCGTAGACTGGCCCTCGGTGCTAACCCCCGCGGAACAAAACCGCCTCCACGTAGTCCTCGTCAACAGCCGCAACCCCCTCAACATCGGCGCAGCCGCCCGCGCCCTGTCCAACTTCGGCTTTTCCCGCCTGCGCGTGGTGCATCCTTACCCCGTCGCGTTCAAGGAGGCGAAGTCCGCAGTCAACGCCGAGCCCGTCCTCGCAGCAGCCGAACAGTTCGAGCACCTGCCCAAGGCCATCGCCGACTGCACCCTCGTCGTCGGCACCACCGGCGCTCAACGCAATCTGCTGGAGCCCGTCTCGACCCCCGCAGCCGCCGCCCCAATTATCCAGGCCCAGCTCCGCTCCGGTTCCAAAGTCGCCATCCTCTTCGGATCGGAAAAAGTCGGCCTCTCCAATCACCACCTCAGCCACTGCCACCTCCTGCTCCGCATTCCCACCCAGCCCGACCACCCCTCCATGAACCTCGGCCAGTCCGTCGCCGTCGTTCTCTACGAGCTCATTCGCCAAACCGGCCCAGAAGATCCAGCAGCGCCCGCCTCCGAATCCCCCCTCGCTACAGCCGGAGAAAAAGAACGCCTCATCGCCCTCCTCCTCGAAGCCCTCTCCATCAACGGCTACCCGCATCGCAACACCCCGGCCACCATCGAGGCAAAGGTTCGCCGCCTCGTCCGCCATCTCGCGCTCACTCCCTCTGACCTCCACCACTGGCTCGGCCTCCTCCGCCAACTTCTCTGGAAGCTCCGCTCCACCCAACGCCCGCCACAAAAATGACCTCGCGCCAACCGCCGTTTCCAGCCCGCCGTCCTTCTCCGGTCCTATAATCCATCCACCCATGGCCGACCCGGCATTTGCCATCGATGAAGCTCTCCAGGCCGATCTCCACGCCGCCCGCGTGATTCAGCTGGCAGGCAAGCGAGCCCTCCGTGCCGCCTTCGTCGGATTCTTCGTCGACATGTTCGACGCCTACCTCCCCGTCATCGCGCTCGGCCCTGCCATGGTGTACTTCCAACCGCCCACGCTCAGCCCCGCCCTCCAATCCACCCTGTTCTACATCGTCTTTGCCCTCTCGCTGGTCGGTCGCCCCGTTGGCGCGGCGCTCTTCGGCCACTACAGCGACAAAATCGGCCGCCGTCGCGTCACCCTCATCTCCATGGCCGGCTTCGCGCTCGTCACCTTCCTCATCGGCCTGCTGCCCGGCTACGAAACCTGGGGATTGGCGAGCGTCGCGCTCCTCATCTTCCTGCGCTTCGTCGACGGCGTCTTCCTCGGCGGCGAATATACCGGCGCCAATCCACTCGCCATGGAGTACGCCCCCAAAGCCAAACGCGGCATCTGGTCCGCCTTCATCCACACCGGCTTTCCCATTTCGCTGGCCGTCATGTCGCTGCTCACCACCGCGCTCCTGCGCTGGATTCCCGCAGGCTCCTCGCACTCCGCTTATGCCGTTTGGGGCTGGCGCATCCCGTTTTTCATCGGAGCATTGCTCGCCGCCGGCGTCTTCCTCTACGCTTACCGCCACGTCCCCGAGAGCAAAGTCTGGGCCAACGCGCAAAAGGTCCGCTCCCCCCTCAAAGAACTCGGGCGCGGCGACAATCCCCGCGTGCTGTTGCAGGTCTTCCTCGTCATGAGCGGCGCGTGGTTCACCCTCAACACGGTCACCTCCATCCTCCCTGGCGTCCTCGCCCTTCGCGGCGTCAACAGCATCGTGGTTACGAACGCCCAGCTCATTGAAAACCTCATCATGATGTTCGTGTTTGTCCCCTTCGGCATCCTCGGACAACGCATCGGCCGCAAAACCGTCCTCGCCCTCCTCGGCCTCGCCGGATGCACCATCGGTCCCATCCTTTATTACGTGCTCGTGAAGTCCGGTTACAGAAACACCGTCGAAATCGTCGTGCTGGTCACGCTCATCAATCTTTGCGCCACGCCGGTCTGGGCTTTCGTGACGGCGTACATCAACGAGCGCTTCACCACCGGCGTGCGCGCCTGCGGCTACGGCATCGGCTACAGCGCCGCCACCATCATCCCGGCCTTCTCCTCCTTCTACATGCTGGGACTCAAAGCCCTTGGCATGCCCTACGAGTACACCGAAGTGGCTCTCTTTGCCCTGGGCGGTTTCCTGCTCATGATCGGCGCGCTCTCCGGTCCCGAAACCCGCCACGTCGAAATCGCGTAGCCACGACTCATCCCTTCCTCCCACCCTGTCGTCGGGAATCCTCGCCCCTCATCGCAAAGTGCGTGCCCCTGGCCCCCTCCCGGCCGCACACTCCACGCTGAGAGGTAATATCCGATGCTATTCAGAACGCACTTCCTTCCCATCATCCTTTGCGCGGGCTCCATGCTCCTCGCCCAGCCCCTCCACTCGCAGTCGCCTTCGCCGCAAACCTGGGATCTGCCCCACGGAACCGCCGTCAAAGACGCCGGCCCCCGCGCCTACCATTTCTCTGTCATCTACTACACCGCCAATCGCACCGGCGAAGTCATTCACCGCCAGCAGGTCACCGGCGACTACACCCGCGGCCTGCCCAACGGTGAAGTCCAGTGGAACAACGTCTTCGATGCGCAGGTCGACGGCGCTACGGGTCCTTTCCCGGCGACGCCGAAGCTCGATTTCATGGAAGGCTTCCGCTATCGCAACGATATGGGCGCCACCCTGGCCCCGGACTTCTTCAAATCCTTCCCCCCGGCTGCCGTCATGGAGCGTAACCTCGTTTGGGATACGGGCATGTTCGAGTGGTTCGGGCAAGGTTTCTTCGACCGCCTCCAGCTCAACCAGCCCCTCCCAATCCTCAACGATCAGGACGTCAACATGCCGAGCATCGGCACCTTCCACAACCAGAACGTGCTCATCGAGTGGGTCGGCCTCTCCCAGCGCAACGGCCAGCAGTGCGCCGTCATCGACTACCGCGCCTACCTCAATCCTGTCCACATTGCCATGAGCGGCATGACCATGCAGGCCCGCAGCGATTACTGGGGCGAAATCTGGGTCTCCCTCGCGACAAAACAGATCGAGTACGCGACCATCAATGAGGAAGTCAACGGAGAATTGAAGCTTCCCGGCCAGGACGCCGCCCAGCCCCTCAGCGTCTTCCGCGTTGGCTCCTTCGAACCCATCGCCGCAACGAAATAAGGACGCGAGATGACCACCGACGTGTTTCCATTCCGGCGCAGGTTAGCTTTCTCGCTCCTCTGGACCAACCTCGCCGTAGCCCTGGTGGATGGGGTGGTGATCGCAACCGGTGCGGTTCCCACCCTCCGCTCAGCTCTGCACACCCTCGTCTTCACCTTTGTCTACGCCAATCTCACCAGCATTCTCGCGCTCCTGATCCTGGAGTGGCTGTTCAAGAAACTGGCCCTCCTCAAGTCTCCGCCGTGGACCCTGGTGATCCCCGGCATCCTCATCTTTACTTCCGCAGGTTGCCTCGTCGCCCAGGCTCTCCTCGCCGTCCTCGGCTTCTCCGCCTCACATCATTTCTGGCGCGACTACCTCTATACCCTCCGCATCGCCGAGCCGTTCGCGCTCGTCTTCGGCCTCGGTGCTATGGCCCATGCCTCCCTGCTCACCCGCGCCCTGCTCGCCGAACAACGCCTCCACGAAAAGGAGCTCACCGAAGAGCGCACCCGTAAACTCGCCGCTGAAACCCGCCTCCGCTCCCTCGAGTCGTGGATTCACCCCCACTTCCTCTTCAACACTCTCAACTCCATCAGCGCCCTCATCGCCTCCGATCCCGCCCGCGCCGAACAAATCGTCGGCCGGCTCGCCACCCTGTTGCGCGCCTCGCTCGATTCCAGCAATCATTCCCTCATCCCCCTGCGCCAGGAACTCGCCATGGTCGAAAGCTACGCCGACATCGAAAGGGTCCGCTTCGGCGAAAAACTTCGCTGCTCCGTGTACGTTCCCGCCGATCTCGAGGAAACAAAAGTCCCGCCCCTGTCCGTGCAGTCCCTCGTCGAAAACGCCGTCAAGCACGGCATCACTCCCCAGCCCAATGGCGGAGAATTCCAGGTCACTGCGCGCGCCACCGACGCCGCCGTCCACATCGAAGTCCGCGACTCCGGCCCCGGCTTCGACTTCGCCTCCATACCCGGCGGCCACGGCCTCGACAAGCTCGTTCAGCGCCTCGACGCCCTCTACGGCGTCAGCGCCAGCCTCAGCGTCTCCCGCCACAACGGCTATTCTGTCGTGGAAATGATCGTGCCCCGCGTATGAAACTGCGCGCGTATCTCGTCGACGACGAGCCCCTCGCCCTCGACCGTCTCCGCCGCCTCCTCGATCGCACCGGCCGCGTCGACGTCACCGGCGCTACCACCACTCCCGAAGAGGCCGTCGCCGCCCTCACCGCCGACCCTCCCGACGTCTGTTTCCTCGATATCCAGATGCCGCGCCTCAACGGCTTCGAAGTTCTCGCCCGCCTGCCCACCCAGCCCATCGTCATCTTCACCACCGCCTACGACCAGTACGCGCTCAAGGCCTTCGGCGTAAATTCGGTCGACTACCTCCTCAAGCCCATCGAACCCGAAGCCCTCGATCGCGCCCTCAATAAAGTCGAACGCCTCCGCGGTTCAGGCCAGACTTCCGCCCAGCCCGACCTCGAAACCCTCCTCACCCAAATCACCGGCGTCCTGCGCGAAGCAAAACCCGAATTCCCCGACCGCATCGCCTCACGCCTTGGCGACCGCCTCTGGTTCCTCGACCTCGATAAAGTCACGCACTTCTACGCCGAAGACAAACTCACCTGGGCCGTCTCCGAGGGCAAGCCGTTCTGCGTCGACCACTCCATCGCCGAGCTGGAGAAGAAACTCGACCCGAAAAAGTTCGCCCGCATCCACCGCGCCACGCTGGTCAACCTCGCATGGATCCGCGAAGTCTCGTCCCTCCCCGGCGGCAGCCTCAACATCCGCCTCAAAGACGACAAAGCCACCGACCTCACCGTCGCCCGCGACCGCGCTCACCACTTCAAAACCCAGGCCGGCTTGTAATCATGACCACCAACGCATACGACGTGATCGTCGTCGGCCTGGGCGCCGCAGGCAGCGCCACTCTCTGCCACGCGGCGCTGTCCGGAGCGCGCGTCCTCGGCATCGATCGCTTTCATCCGCCGCATGAATTCGGCTCCAGCCACGGCGAAACCCGCATTACCCGCCAGGCGATCGGCGAAGGTCTGCAGTTTGTCCCGCTCGTCCTGCGTGCCAACATCCTGTGGCGCGACCTCGAAACAGCAACCGGCAAACAACTCCTCGTTCAGAACGGCGGACTGATCCTCACCGATGATGCGACCCACGGTCCAGGCGCAGCCTTCTTCCAGCAGACCGTCGAAGCCGCGCGCCAATTTGCCATCCCCCATCAAATCCTGAGCCTTGCCGAAGTGCGAGACAGGTTCCCGCAATTCGCTTTTCCAAACGGGGACGCTGGCGGAGCCGCCTATTTTGAACCCGGTGCAGGCTATCTCTACGTCGAGAAGTGCATCGCGGCCCACCTGGATCTGGCCACACAGCGAGGCGCAACGATGCGCGGCGGCGAAGTCGTGACTGCCATCGTTCCCTCTTCGAGCCACGTTCTGGTTCAGACCGATAAAGACAGCTACACAGCGTCCTCCGTGGTCCTGACCCCCGGCCCCTGGATGCCGGATTGGGCGGCCCGGATATGCGGCCTCACCGCGAGCCCCTTCCAGGTCTACCGGCAGACTCTGTATTGGTTAGCCATCGGCCAGCGCCAACACCTCTTCGCACCGGAACGAATGCCGGTATTTATCTGGAGCACGGCCGCCCGGGAAAAGAATTTCTACGGCCTTCCCAGTCTCGATGGTGAAAGTCTCAAGATCGCCACCGAACAATTCGAAGCGCCCACTCCCGCGGATGCGCCCCCCATCGCCATCGAAGAGCACCAGGTGCAAAGTTTCCACCGCGAACTTGTGCAGAATCGCTTCCCCGACGTGACCGCAAGAGCCATCAGAACCACGACCTGCTTTTATACGATGACCGCGGATCACAGCTTCGTCATCGATCACGCCGTCGATTCCGACCGCCTCTGGTTTGCCTCCGCCTGTTCCGGACACGGCTTCAAACACTCCGCAGCCATCGGCGAAGCCCTCGCCCAGAAAGCCCTGGAGCAGCAAACGACCGTTGACGTCAGTCCCTTCGCCCGCAGCCGTTTAGTCATCAGCTAAAACTGCCCCGTGCAGCCGCCGTGCAACGCTACCGGCTACAGGCTACCGGCTACAGGCTGCCGTGCACACTCAGGGTCCGCGGATCCTTCACCCGCTGCATCAGCCCCGCGGCAATCAGCATGAAAACGCCGCCGGCGATGATCGCGTAGATGCGATTGTTGTGCAGAAAATGAACCATGATCCATCCAAAAAACAACGACGCCAAAATCTCCGGCGTCACGATGAAAAAGTTAAAGATCCCCATATACACGCCGGTCCTCTCCGGCGGCAGGGAAGCGGCCAGCACCGCATAGGGCATCGACAACGTGCTCGCCCACGCGATCCCGATGCCCACCATCGTCAACAGCAATACGTATTTGTCGTGGATCACCACCACCGACATCAGCCCCACTGCGCCGCACAACAGGCAAAGCGTGTGCGTGTGCTTGCGCCCCAGCCTCCTCGCCATCGGAGCCAGCACAAACGAGAACCCAAAGCACACCGCCGAGTAAACCGCGAAGCAGATTCCGCCCCATTCCACGCCCGCCTTGTACAGCGGCGACGCCGGATCGTTCGCGCCGAAAACGTTGTGCGCCACAGCAACGGGAAAATACAGCCACATGCAGAACAGCCCCAGCCACGTAAACAACTGCACCGGCCCCAGCTTGCGCATCGTGTCCGGCATCTCTGCGATCGCCCGCAGAATCTCCTTCGCATTCGCGCCCAGCCCCGCCTTCTCCGCCTTCGCCTTGCGAAAAGCCTCCAAATCCTCCGGCGGATACTCCTTCGTCGTCACAATCGTCCACAACACCGCGCCCAGAAACACCGCCGCCCCGATGTAAAACGAAAGCCGCACCGTCGTCGGAATCACGCGCACATCGCCAGCCGCCTGTTGCAGGCGAAACACATTCGTCAGCAGCCACGGCAGCGCCGACGCGATCACCGCCCCCAGCCCGATAAACAAACTCTGCATCGCGAACCCTGCCGTCCGCTGTCCCTCCGGCAAAATGTCCGCGACAAAAGCCCGGAACGGCTCCATGCTCACGTTGATTGAAGCGTCCAGGATCCACAACATCCCCGCCGCCATCCACAACGCTGCACAGTTCGGCATCAGGATCAGCATCAGCGAGCTCAAAATCGCGCCCGCCAAAAAATACGGCCGCCGCCGTCCCAGCCGTCCCCACGTGCGATCGCTCGCGTGCCCGATAATCGGCTGGATCAGCAGCCCCGTCAGCGGGGCCGCCAGCCACAAGATCGGAATCTGATCCGCCCGCGCCCCCAGGTATTCATAGATGGCGCTCATATTCGCCATCTGCAGCCCCCAGCCAAACTGGATCCCGAAAAACCCAAAGCTCATGTTCCAGATTTGCCAGAAACTGCGGTCCGGCTTCCGAAAAGTAGCTCCCCCCGTCGCGATGCCCGTGCGTGCTTCGGTCTGCGTGCCCATTGCCAGTCCCGTCCCCCGCTTCAAACCGAGCGCCCAACGCTCGCCGAAGCGCCGCAAGCATAGCACCCAAAAGCGCCGCGCGGAACAGAACTGGAGTACCCAGCGGTTGACCACCCCGGCCCTCGCCCGATAAACTAAGTTGGTTTGGCGATCCTGCCCGTCCCGCGTGTCTCCGGGACCCTTTCCGAGCGGCTCAATCCGCCGGAGAGTGCAAGTGTTCCGCCCAGCTCAGATTTTTGTCGCGCCCGCCGGCTTTCGGTGGTTCCTTGTCGCGGGCGCCGGAGGAATTATGTACGCGGTCATCCGCACGGGTGGTAAGCAGTACCGGGTCTCTCCCGGCGATCTCGTCAACGTCGAAAGCCTCACGGCCGCCGATGACGGCAAGGTTGAATTCGCCGACGTTCTCGGCTTCTCCGCCGAATCCGGTTCGCTCCTCAAACCGAAGTCCGCCAAGGTCCTCGGCACCGTGGTGCGCCAGGGTCGAGACAGCAAGATTCTCGTCTTCCACTTCAAGCGCAAGAAGCAATACAAGAAGCTCCAGGGGCACCGCCAGGGTTTCACCCAGGTCCTCATCAGCGAGATTCAGGTCGACGGAGACAGCTACAAAGCCTAGTTGGCGACGCGGACCGTGGGCGAGGGTACTCGAATTCAGGTTTTGTAACAGGGCACGACTTCAGTCGTGCCGACATTGCAGCGGAGGTTGCGGGGCTTCAGCCCCTGAGGAATTCAATGGCACACAAAAAAGGTTTAGGCAGCTCCAGAAACGGCCGCGACTCCAACGCTCAGCGACTCGGCGTGAAGCTCTTCGCCGGCCAGACCGTCACCGGCGGCTCCATCATCGTTCGCCAGCGTGGCACGAAGATCAAGCCCGGCCTCAACGTCGGCCGCGGCTCTGACGACACCCTCTTCGCAAAAATCGATGGACGCGTGATGTTCATCGACCGTGGCCGCAGCGGCCGCTTCGTCGCCATCGAGCCCGTCGCCGCAGCCGCAGCGAAATAAACTCCGCATCACCCTCCAGGGCCGGGCTCCCTCGAGGTCCGGCCTTTCCCTTTGTCCTCAGGCTCTCCGGCTTCCGGCGCACGGACGAGTTTACTTCGCGCCGACGTAAATGTCGGCGATACGGATATTGCCCGTTCGCTCCTCCGCTCGCTTTCTACTCGATTCCCGCTCGCGTTTCGCTAACCCCCAACCCAGTACCTTCGTACCCCCGCCCCCGCCGATTCTCCTTGCCCTGCCGCAGACCGTCCCCATAACCTGTTATCAAGGAACTTTGTCCAGCGAAAAGCCTCACCGCACCCGGTGGGGCTTTTTCATTGCGATCCATCCGCTGGCTGCGCCCGTCCCAGGTGTTCGGAACGGGGGATCG
>JBAVUB010000007.1:0-5451 GCA_049696575.1 Acidobacteriaceae bacterium
GGGAAAATTTGTCGACGGCCAGTGGATTCCCGGCCGGCGCCTCAATGGCGACGAAGACGACCAGGGCCAATACTGGCGCTTCGACCCCCGCCACATCTCCACGGAAAAGCTCAAGCTCTATCGTTACGAATGAGGGCGCATCGCTATCCGCTATCCGCTATCCGCTTTTTCGCTGTCCGCTGCAGTTCCAGATACCCCGCCGCCCAATCCGCGTCCTTCATTCCCGCTTCGAACGCGCGGTGAAACGTCGCCATGAATACATCCGCGAGCGGCGTTTGCACCTTGCTCTCGTGCGCGGCCTCGCGAAACAGCCGCATATCCTTCTCACCCACCGCCATCGTCGCGCCCGGCGTCTCCGGCGGCGTCAGCATAATCTTCCCGTACATCTCATAAAACGGCGACTGAAACAGCGCCTTGTTCACCGTGTCGAGAAACACTTCCGGCGAAACTCCCAGCGCCTCCGCGTAAACAAAACTCTCCGACAACGACGCGATCATCGCCGTAATCAAAAAATTCCCGCCCAGCTTCAGCGCATGCGCGCTCCACGGATTCTCCCCGACCACCGAAATCCCGCGGCTGAATTTCTCCACCAGCGGCCGCACCTTCTCGACCGGCTCCGCCGCGCCGCCCAGCACCACCCACAGCTTGCCCGCCTCCGCAATATGCGGCCGCCCAAACACCGGGCCGGCGACAAAATGCTGCCCGCGCCGCGCGTGCTCCTCCGTCAGCTCCTTCGACAACGCCACGCTCAGCGTGCTCAGCGATACATGAATCGCGCCCCGGCCCAGACTCTCCAGCACCTTGCCCTGGTAAAGAACCTCCCGCAGCGACGGATCATCCATCAGCATCGTGAAGACGACCTCCGCGCCCGCCACAGCCTCCGCCGCCGACGCCGCAACCTTTGCGCCTTCCCGACCCAGCGCCTCCGCCCGCCCCGCCGTCCGATTCCAAACCGTCAGCTCTTCGCCGCTCTTCACCAGCAGCCGAGCAATCGCGCCGCCCATCTTCCCCAATCCCAAAAATGCAATCTTCATCCGCGTCTCCAAAAAACAATTCTCCCTCAGAGATGGCCGTGAGCCTTCCCCCGATTCCCACTATGTGACCGTTGTTTTCCTGATCGCTGATCGCTGCTTTTCTGATCACTGAACACTGTTCACTGACCGCTATTTCCCAAACAGCTCTTCCTGCTCGACAGGCGCCTTCTCCTTCTCTGCCACCGCCGGCTTCCGCTTTGCCGCGCCAATCACCGCAACCACGTCCAGCTCTTCCAGCGACGTCCGCGGAATCCACAGCCGCTGCGTGTTCGACCGCAAATCCGGCGGCGTCAGAAACACGCCCTCGCTGCTCACCAGGCTCACATCGTTCGCGGCCAGCCCCTCCACCATGTCCCCATCCTTCAGCCGCGCGCGCACAAACAGCCCATCGCCACGCGGCCGTCCGGCAAACGTCTTCCGCACCAGCCGCTCAGGATTATTCAGCTCCCCGGAATTGAAATCCCGCACGTAGCAGATCCACTTCAGATCCTCGGCGTCCAGCGACACCACCTTGCCATCCAGATCCAGCATCTCCACCACGCCCTCGTGCACGAATCCGCTCAGCGGAACATACCCCGCCACCCAGTCCCGCGAAAACTTGCGAAAGATCGCCTTTTTGCGGCTCGAAGACATGCGTTCCAGAAGTCTTTCAGGAGGGAAGTCTGGATTGTTGCACATTCCACCATGAAGCATCAAAAATTGTGCAGACCGCACCCCCGCAGGTGCACACTTTTGTGTTACATTAGTAGTTTGCGCGGCCTTTTGTCCGTCCCATAAGTCCTTACCCCACCGGCACTTAGGGATGGTTTCCGGGGAGAACAGGCGCGGCCCTCGGCCCTGCCAGAAGAAACCTTCAGCATCATGCCCGATTACATCTATCTTCTTGAAAATCGCCTTTCCCCCGCACAGCAAAACGCCCTTCGCCAGGTTCGAGACGCCGCCCGCGACGCGGGCATGACCGTCTTCCTTGCCGGTGGCGCGGTTCGCGATCTCACCAGCGGCTTCCCCGTCCGCGACCTTGATTTTTCAGTTCAGGGAAATGCTCTCAAGCTCAAGAAACCGCTGGAGAAAGCTGGCGGCACCTTCTGGGGCGATCACGAACCCTCCCGCACCCTTTTCTTCTGGTTCCCCGGCAGCGTCCGCGTCGAAGTCTCCAGCGCCCGCCGTGAGGAATACCCCAAACCCGGCAAGCCCGTCTACCACTGGGCGCCCATCCTTGAAGACCTCCGCCGTCGCGACTTCACCGCCAACGCGATGGCCATCTCCCTCAACGAAGGCTCCTGGGGCCTCCTGCTCGATCCGCTCAACGGCTTCGCCGACATTGAAGCGCGCCATCTGCGCACGGCGAGCAACTATGGCTTTATCGAAGACCCTTCCCGCATGCTGCGCGCCGTCCGCCTCTCCGCCCGCACCGGATGGGAGATGGATGAGCGCACCAAAACCCGCTATCAGAACGCCAAAACCGAAAACCTGATGGAGCAGATTTCCGCCTTCGCCCGCGGCTATGAGCTCGAAGAAATCGCGCACGAGGAAGATCCTCTCAAAGCCCTGCGCGCGCTCGATGCCGAAGGCTGGATGAAGTCTCTCTACGCTCCCTGGGTCCCGGCCAAAGCCGACACCAAAGGCATCGAGGAGCTGAACAAGATCTTCGTTCGCCTGCTGATGCTTGGCGTCAATCCCGATCCCTCCGCCGCCCACCTCGAACTGCTCACCGCCAAAATGCAGCCCAAAGATGTGGCCGGCCTCAAGCGTCTCTTCCCGCGCCGCGGTTTCGTCGAGCAGTGGAACCACCTCGAACAGTCCGCCAAAGAATTCTCCAAAGAGCTCCTCGGCAAATCGGCCTCCACCCCCTCCGCCGCGTGGAAGCTCCTCGTCAGCCATCAGGCGGAGCCGGTGCTCTGGCTGGCCTTCAGTTCGAAGAACCCCCAGGTCAAAGAGAAGTTCAACAACTTCTTTAACGTTTGGCCGGAAGCCAGACAAAAGATTCCTACTACCATCATGGCGGAAATGCGCATTACCCCCGACCTGCCGGACTACGGCAAGGTCGCCGAGCTGCTCTTTTTCCAGTTCATGGATGGCAAGCTCCAGACCGAAGAAGAGCTGCGCGCTTTCCTCGCGCCCTTCTCGCCGCCCGCGCCTCCACCCCCGGTCGTCATTCGCCGTCCCCGCGGCCGCCGCGCCGAAATCAAAATTGAGGAAGAGGAAGAGGTCGAGGTTCCCGCCCGCAACGCCGACGATGAAAGCGACGACGAAGACGAGCGGGACGCGCTTCCCTCCGTTCTGGGCGACGCCGTCCCCCTGCCTCCAAGGAAAGGCGCTGCGCCCGCCAAAGCCGTTGCGCCTGCCCGGACCGGCAAAGGCGCGAAAGCTGCGCCCCCTCCTGCTCCGGTAAAGTCAGCCAAAGAATCCGTGAAGCCCACCACCGCCGCGCTGAAGCCGGGACAAAAGCTCCCCGCCGCCAAGGTCGCCGAAAAGCCGAAGGTTGCCGAAAAAGCTCCGGCCAAAGCCCCCGCCAAACCCGAGCCCAAAGCTGCCGCAAAAGCGCCCGAGAAGAAGGTGGCCCCGAAACCACCGGTGAAGGCCGCCGCCAAAAAAGCTCCAGCCAAAACCGCCGCGAAGAAATCCGCAAAGCATACGGCAAAAAAGCCCGCCCCAAAAAAGCAAGCCCCCGCGCGCAAACCGGCGAAACCCGCCAAAGCAGCAAAACCCGCAAAGAAGCCTGCGAAGAAACCCGCCAAACCCAGCAAGCCCGCGAAGAAGGCTCCGAAAAAGAAAAGACGCTAACCGGCCCACCCCACCGATTTGCCGTCGTGCGATTTCGGCGGAACTTCCCTTCGACCCGCTGCGTCAACCCAAAGTTCAGATCGGCGGCCGGCCATGCACTACAAGCTCTTCGATCGGGCTTTTCCCAAGCGAATCGCTTCCTGCGCCGCGCTCCTGCTTCCACTGCTCGCCGTCTCTCCAGCCCATCCCCAGACCGCAACCGCCGCCCCAGCCGACAAGCCGATCCAAACCCAGCCAGCCTCCGCTCAGCCGGCAAGCGTCGCCTTCTGGGATATTCCCGACCGCCTGATGGCTGCCATGCTTGCCTCCCCGCCCGCGAAGGAGGAGGATCGCCGCGCCCGCCTGCGCCAGTACTTTGTCTCCGCCGGATGCACCGGCGACCACCTCAGCGACCTGTTCCTCGACCCCGACAAGCACCACTCCATCCTGCAATGCACCCTCCCCGGCGACACCGCGTCGCGTATCGTGGTCACCACGGGTCTGCCGCGCAATGAAATGTTCAACGGCGCCACGGACGGCTGGCCCAACGTCGCAATGCTGGCCATGCTCTATCACGCGCTCAAGGCGCAGCCGCGCCACGCCACCTTCGTCTTCGCCGCCATCGCCGGCAAACACGGTGACCTCGACTTGCAGAAACACCTCGTAGCCGACGGAGCTCCGGCGCCGCTGGCCATGGTCAGCCTCGATGATCTGGGCCTCGGGACGCCGGCCTTCGCCAATCTCGCCCCGAACGACCTGGCCGCCAGCGTTCGCGCCAACGCCGAAGCCCTGCAAACCGAAGCCTGGCGCATGATGTACCTGATGCACATCGATGCGACGAAGCGCTCCGTGGACAGCCAGTCCTCTCCCAGCACCACACTGATCGCAGGCCTGGTCCGCGACGGTCCGAAGGATCTCCCGCGCATTCTCGTCTTCTCGAACCCCGTGGTCCTGCCCGGCCATCAGCCCGCCGTTACCGTCCCCGCCTTTCATCAGGACTACGACTATCTCGGCTTCTTCCTCGCCGATATCGACGAGAAGCTGGCCCCGGCGAGTCCCCCTGCCCCACCCGCCACCACTCCGCGCTAGTTGATGCGCGCCCGTTCCCGCAGCACCCCCTCCACCGCCCGCACCACCCGCTCCACATCCTCCTCCGAAGTCTGCCAGCTGCTCACGCTGATCCGCATCACGCGCCGTCCCTTCCACGTACTGCCTGTGAAAAACGCCTCGCCGGTAGCGTTGATCGCCGCCGTCACTTCCTCGGTCCGCCGCGCGTGATCCGCTTCCGTCGCGCCCGACTTCCGATCGACGAACCGCACCAACGCCTGATTTAACACCGGCTCGGCCAGCAGCTCGGCCCCCGGCAACTGCCCAATCCGCGTTCCCAGGGACTTAGCATGACGGCAGCACCGCTCCACCAGATCGCTCACCCCTGAACGTCCCAAACTCCGCAGCGCTGCATAGGTCGTAAAGCCGCGCGCCCGCCGCGACCACTCCGGATTCCACTCCATCTCGTTGCGCGCCCCGGCCACATACGTCGCGTACGATGTTTTCTCCGACAGCGCTGCCCGATGCGCCTCCGGATGCGCGACAAACGCATACCCGCAATCATGCGGAACGTTCAGCCACTTGTGCCCATCCGTCGCCCACGAGT
>JBAVUB010000008.1:0-7248 GCA_049696575.1 Acidobacteriaceae bacterium
AGCTTGACCTTTTCCGGGCGAAGCCACAGGCGGCGGCCGAGCACCGAGGCAATGCCGCCGCCCACCTGCACGGCGGGACCTTCGCGCCCCAGGGGAATTCCGCTGGCCAGGGTGACGGCGGTGCAGAAGAACTTTCCCAGGGTGGTGCTGAGCGTAATGACTCCTCCCCGAGCGAACAAGGCTGCTTTGGTCTGGGGCACTCCGCTGCCGCGGGCGTCGGGGAAGTAACGGTAGAGGAGATATCCGATGAAGAGTGAGCCTCCGACCGGAATGAGGACCCGGCGCCACGCGGCGCTGCCCACGGGGTAAAGCCGCATGCCGAGGCGTTCGGTGAGGACGATGAAAGCGACCACGGCAAGACCGGTGAGAGCGCCAATGACCAGGGACAGAACCAGCACGAGCTTATCCTCGTGCTCGCGGGGGAAAGCGAACTGCCGGAGCAGCCTCCAGCCTCGCCCGCCTTTTTCCGCTCCGTTACCGGTCTTCCTCATGCCCAGGACCTTTCTCCGCAAGTGCGCCTGTCGTAAGCCCCATCAGTCCCGCACCGTCAACACCGGACACCGGGCATGCGAGAGCACGCGGTGAGGCGTGATCCACGGCAGATGCGTTGCTGCTCGCGCGTGGGCTGTGTGGTGGGGGGCCATCACGATCAGGTCCGTGCTCTGGCTAGCGGCGACCTTCAGGATCTGTTCGCCCGGGGCGCCGATCTCGGCGATGCATTCGGTCTCCACGACGGCGGCGGTCTCCGGCGGAATCAAGTCCGCAAGACGCCTCATCGTCAACTCTCGCTCCGATTGTGGATATGCGTGAGGAGCACCGGAAGGCGTCTTGAGAACGTGCAGGAGGGTCAGGCGGGCGTGGTCCTGTTCAGCGAGCCATAGAGCAAAGGCAAGGGCTCTTTCGGAGCGCCCGAGCAAATCGGTGGCGTAGAGAATTCTTTGCAGCTTCGCGTGCGGCTGAGCGACTGGAGGGACCTCCGGTCCGATCGTGATCACGGAGCAAGGGGAGGAGTTAACCAGTTCTTCGGCCACTGAGCCGAGCACGACCTTTTTCATTCCACTGCGGCCGTGGGTGCCCAGCACGACCAGATCGATCTCCAGCCGATCGATCAGGTCCGAGAGCGTCTCGGTCACAGAACCTTCTTTGACAAACTCGCGATGCCGGATTCCCTGCAGAAGTATTGAGTTGGCAAGACTCGCCATCTTCTTCTCGGCGGAATGCCGGAGAAAGAAGGGGTCGGGTGGCTGGACGTAGTCGGTGATCTCTTCAGGAACAACGGTCACGGTGTAAAGGGCGCAGTCGTAGCGGCGGGCCAGACCAACCCCGTAGGCCAGGATTGTTTCGGAACGAGGCGAAAAATCAGTCGGGAGCAGGATATTCCGCAGAGAAACGCGGATGGATGCCGCCGAGGGATGCATTGGTACACCTCCTGGGGAGGTGGCCGCAGAGATGAGTGTCTTTGCCGGTCAGCTTTCACGATTCTCCATGAATTTGCGTCAGGGGACAAGCTAAAACGCTGGAAGAACCGCCGCCATCGCACATCGATTGACCCTGCTCCAGAGCGGCGCATAGACTGAAGGGCAAGCCGAACTGTACAAATTGCAGTCCAACCTTTATATGTCGCCGTTTCCCCGCCGTTTTTCGTTGTGTTTGCTGCTTGCCGGAGCGCTGGCGGGGGCTTCGTGTGTTGCGCAGAGCCAGAGTCCCGGAACTACGCCACAGTCTGCGCCGCAAACGGCTCCGCCGCGGTCGGAGCAGGAGCCGTCGAGTTCGAGCCGGGTTCCGAATCTCAATCCAACGGAAGCGCCTTCGACCATTCCACAGGCTCCGGTGCAGCTGCAGAAGAGCGCAAATCCGGGGGCTCCGGCGCTGATCGACCCGGCGGGGCCGACGGTGAGCCTGGAGACCAGCGAGGCGATGTTCGACATTGGCGTGGCGCTGAATGCGTGCGGCTACGACAAGGGTCTGGACGAGTCAGAGCCGGTGCGGAAGGTGGTGCGCGACGAGGTGAATCAGGCGACGCAGGCCAGCGCGGCGGCACAGGACGATCGCGACAAGCTGTGCTTGTTCATTAACCAGCACCGGCTCGATGATCCGGCGCGCAACCTGGCGCAGTATGTATCGCTGGCGCTTTACCTGACGCCGCCACCGCAACTGACGCCAAGTGTTGACGAGCAGGACCTGCCTCCCGACGCGAACGCGGTGGAGCTGATTCTGCCTCTGCTGCGAAGCTTCGCGGACGCGATCAACCTGCATTTGATCTGGGCGGCGAACCACGCGGCGTATGACGAAGCCACCAGCCGGCTGCACGGTCCGCTGACGGACATGATTGTGAGCACCAACTACTACATCAAGACAGCGGCCTCGACGTACAGCGGGCGGCGTTTTCTGGTGGTGCTGGAGCCGATGCTGTCGCCGGAGGAGACGAACGCGCGCGTCTACGGGCTGGATTACGTGGTGGTGGCGTCGCCGAAGAACGGGCAGATTTCGATGGACCTGGTACGGCACGCGTATCTGCACTACGAGATTGAGCCGTTGCTGTACGCGCGCGCGAACACGGTGGATGAGCGCATGATGCCGATCCTGAAGGTGGTGCAGGACGCGCCTTTGGATTATGAGTTCAAGAACGACATTGAGGCGCTGGTGATCGAGTGCATGATTCGCGCGATTGAGGCGCGGACGATGGATACGGGCATCGCGGAGGCGAAGGTGCCGCCGAATCTGCCGCGTAGTGAGTTGGACCAGTACGAGCACGCGCGGAGTGTGTCGTTGCAGAAGCAGGAGGTAGTTCGCCAGCAGGCGGTGAATCACTCGATGGCGCAGGGCTACGTGCTGACACAGTATTTCTACAGCGCGCTGAAGAATTTCGAGAAGAATCCGGAGGGCCTGAATGAGGCGATCGGGCCGATGGTGTACGGGATGGACATCAGCGTGGAGACGCATCGGGCGAAGCAAACGACGTTCGACGCGAAGGGGGAAGGCCATGTGATGAGCCATTCACCGCAGCGGCCTCCGCAGGCGAAGGATCTGGACGTGGCGGAGTTGAAGCTGATGAAGGGCGATGTGGCGGGGGCGGCGGAGCTGGCGCAGAAGGCACTCGAGAGCCACAGCGGCGATGCAGGACAGGCGGACTTTATCCTGGCGCGCGTGGCATTGATGAGAGGGAAGATTGACGATGCGCAGGCGGCGTTCAAGGATACGCTGACGGCTTCAAAGGATCCGCGGATGCTGGCGTGGTCGCACATTTATCTGGGGCGGATTCTGGATGTGGAGGAGCAGCGCGACGATGCTCTGGTGGAATATAAGGCGGCGCTGGCGGCGCGCGATGGGCAGCCGGATACGAAAGAGGCGGCGGAGGCTGGGTTGAAGCAGCCGTTCACGCTGCCGCAGCGGGCGCAGGCTCCGGATGGGGACGATAAGGACGACGGAGGGCCTCCGGCGGCGGCTCCTGCGACGGGACCTTCTACGACAACCGCGAGTCAGCCGCATCCGCAGTAGGGCGAGTGCTCTGCAATAATCAGAAGAAGTCCCCGCATGGAGTCCTCGGCACATTCCTCCGGCACATCGATTGACACGCCTGCATTGAGCGAGCCGGCCATCGCCGACCCTGGCGCGGCAGGGGAACTGGAAGTCATCCTGGAGCATCGTTTCGCGCACCCGGAATTGCTGGAGCGGGCGATGACCCACAGTTCGCTGGCGCATGAGCGCGGAGCGGACGAGCCACAGCGAGAAGACAACGAGACACTGGAATTTTTGGGCGATGCGGTGGTGGGGATGGTGGCCGCGGAGGCGGTGTATCGCCGGTATCCCGAGCTTACGGAGGGAGCGCTGACGCGGCTGCGGGGCGCGCTGGTGAGCCGCAGGCACCTTGCGGAGGTGGCGGCGGAGCTGAGCCTGGGGAAGTATCTGCTGCTGGGGCGCGGCGAGGAGCGCAGCGGGGGACGCACCAAGACGGCGCTGCTGGCGAATGCGATGGAGGCGGTGATCGGGGCGGTGTATCTGGACGCGGGGCTGGAGGCGGCGCGGCGGCTGATTGAGGCGCGGGTGATTGCGCCGATGGTGGATTCGCTGCGGGAACAGCTGACGGCGAGCGGCGGCATGGGCGATTTTAAGTCGGCGCTGCAGGAGCTGTTGCAGGCGCGCAAGCAGGGACAGCCGGAGTATCGCACGACGGGGGAAACGGGTCCGGATCACTACAAGCGGTTTTTTGTTGAGGTGCGGGTCGGCGCTGAGTTGTTGGCCGAGGGCGAGGGCCGCACGAGAAAGCATGCCGAGCAGGACGCGGCGCGGCAGGCGATCGAGAAGCTGCAGCCGGCGGGGGAAGGGGAATGACGACGCCTCCCGAGGGAAACGCGCAGACTCCTGCGGAGAATCTGCCAGCGGGGGACGGCGAAGGCAAGTCGACTTTTTCGCGGGATGCGTTTGGCCAGGTGACGGTGGGGCGATCGAAGATCGTTCTCTTCCCTGGATTTCTGGAGATGACGCGATCGCTGCTGGTGGTGCTGACGATCGCGCTGTTCATCCTGACGTTTATCGTGCAGCCATTCCGGATTCCGTCGGAGTCGATGGAGCGCACGCTGCTGGTGGGGGACTTTCTGCTGGTGAACAAGGTTGCGTTTGCGCCGGCAGGGCACTGGGGATGGCTGATCCCTTACCATCCGATCGAGAGCGGCGACGTGGTGGTGTTTCATTTTCCGCCCGATCCGCCGGAGCACGTGGTGAAGCGGGTGATTGGCGTGCCGGGGGACCATGTTCATCTGCAGAACGGGCTGGCGTGGGTGAACGGCCAGCCGGTCGACGAGCCGTACGCGGTGTTCGAGCCGGCGTATCCTGACGATTTTCGCGACAGCTTTCCGACGCAACTGTACACCGATCCGGGCGTGGACCCGCGCTGGTGGATGGAGATGCGGCGCGAGGTGCGGGAAGGCGATCTGGTCGTGCCGCCGGGGGAATATTTTGTGCTGGGGGACAATCGCAATTTCAGCCGCGACAGCCGGTATTGGGGATTCGTGCCGCGGGATCACGTCGTGGGACGGCCGTTTGTGATTTATTTTTCGCTGCGGGAGCCGTCGGCGACCGATGTTGCCGAGCTGCCGGATGATAGACTCGGACAGAAAAACGATGCCTGGGAGAGGCTCGTGGATTTCGCGCGCTGGAATCGGTTTATGCGCGTGGTTCGCTGAGGGGATGCGGAGAGGCGATGGCTGAGGTCGAAGAGAAACAGGCAAAACCCAAGCACGACGAGACTCCGCTGGAGGCGTTTGCGTCGATTTGCGGCGTGCTGGCGGTGGGACTGTTTGTCCTGGTGTTTGTTTTTCAGAATTTCGCGATTCCGTCGTCATCGATGGTGAAGGCGCTGCTGGTGGGCGATCATGTGCTGGTCGACCGCATCACCCTGGCTCCGCCCGCTGCGTATGCGCCGTTCGTTTACTACCGCAATATTCGCCACGGCGACATCATCGTTTTCTACAAGCCGACGCTGGAGGCGAATGGGGATCATCTGTTTCTGGTGAAGCGGGTGATGGGGCTGCCGGGGGATCATATTCATTTGCGGGGGGGCATTGTGTATCGCAACGGGGTGGCGCTCGACGAACCCTATGCGGCCAAGCCGAGCGAGTTTGACTACAACGCCTATCGCGACGATTTCCCGTCGGTTTCTCCGTCGACCAGCGGGGATGTGACCGCGGAGTGGGCCGAGGCGCTGCCCAGCTTTATTCAGGGGCAGGACCTGGTGGTGCCGCCGGGGATGTATTTCGCAATGGGCGATAACCGCCCGGTCAGTCTCGACAGCCGCTTCTGGGGATTCGTGCCGCGTGCCAACATTGTGGGGCGGCCGCTGTTCGTCTATTGGTCGTTCGACACGCCGGAAACGCAGGAGTACAAGACGTCGCTGACGGATCGGGTGAGCTGGATCCTGCATGAGACGATTCACTTCTTCGACGGGACACGCTGGCGCCGCACGCTGCACCGAGTGAAATAGCCATGGATGCACTGGAGGAGCTGCACCCCTCCGACGAGCTGTACGAGGCCCGCCGTCCTCCGTGGCGCGCACTGATTATTGTTGCGGCGCTGATCGTGCTGGTGGTGCTGGCGATTTTTCTGCCGCCGCTGATCAATCTGGGGAAATATCGGCGCGCTGTGACGGCGCGCATGTCAGAGGCGCTGGGGCGGCCGGTTTACGGGGGCGGCATGCCGCTGCGGCTGCTGCCCATGCCGGGGATCGGGATGAGCGACTTCACCGTCGATGAGGATCCGGCGTACGGTTATGAGCCAGCGCTGCATGCCGCCTCGGTGGTGGCATCGCTGCGGCTGAGTTCGCTGTGGCGGGGGCGCCTGGAAGTGAGCCGCATCAGTCTCGACGAGGCCAGCCTGAATCTGGTGAGGAACAGCGCAGGGCAGTGGAGCGTCGACTCAGTGCTGTTGCGCGCTTCGCAGATTTCGAATGCGCCCACCGGGGAGCGGCGGGTGGGTCCGCGACCGCGCTTTCCTTATATTGAGGCTACCAACTCGCGGATTAACTTCAAGAATGGCGCAGAGAAGAAGCCGTTTTCGCTGATGAATGCCGAGTTCTCGATGTGGCAGGCGAACTCCAACGAATGGCGGGTGCGTCTGCGAGCGCAGCCGGTGCGCACCGATCTGCAACTCCATCTTTACGACACGGGCGAACTGAATGTGGAGGGTTCGCTGCGGCGCGCGCCGGATTTGAACGCTATGCCGGTGGATCTGCGCGCGGAGTGGAGCGGGGCGCAGCTGGGCCAGGTGACGCGGCTGATCGCCGGCATGGACAGCGGCTGGCGCGGCGATCTGGATGCGACGGTCGGGATACGCGGGACGGTTGGGGATCTTCAACTGCAGTCGAGGGTACAAGTCGGCAATCTGCGGCGGCAGGAATTCCAGCCGGTGACGAACCTGGACGTCGACGCGAACTGCCGGAGCGAATATCACCGCGTGGAGCGCAGGCTGGACAACATTACGTGCTTCTGGCCGATGGGGAGCGGGCATTTGCTGCTGACGGGCAGCGTTCAGGACGTCGCGGCGCGGAATGCCGACGTGCAGCTGGAGATCAATCAGATTCCCGCGTCGTTTCCGACGGCGATTCTGGGGCTGGCGAGGCCGCGCGCGGAGAATGTAACAGCCACAGGCACGATTAACGGCAATTTCCACCTGACGAGCGGAGCGGGGGGAATGCTGACGGGCGAGGCGACGGCGGGGGGCGTCTCGCTGCGCTATCCGGGGGGCGCGCTGACG
>JBAVUB010000009.1:0-7638 GCA_049696575.1 Acidobacteriaceae bacterium
CCGCTGCACCCCGCCAGGTTCACCCCACAGCAAGTAGCGGACGCTTTTCCCATCCGACGGTCAAGAACTTAATCCTGGGCAGCGGCACGAAAGTTAGATCGATTGCCATTTTGGGAAAACGGCAAAAACGCCAAAACCCGCTGCACCCCGCCAGGTTCACCCCACAGCAAGTAGCGGACGCTTTTCCCATCCGACGGTCAAGAACTTAATCCTGGGCGCCGACGCGAAAGTACCCCGGATTGCCATTCTGGGAAAGCACAGCTTCCACTCTGCCCCTTTGCCTTCTTCCCAAGCTTTCTCAGTCGCACCGAAACCCAACAGCCAGACGGCGAGCCCCCAAAAAATCCCCGCCTACTTCGGCGTGATATTGCTCACCGGCAAATCCCAATGCGCCAGCAGAATCTCAAACCGCCGCTGCTCCCGCGCCCGATAATTGTCCTGGTCCGGCCACAATTCCTTCATCAGCGCGTCTTCGTCCGGATTCGCCGTCGTCGCCGCCGTCGAGTTCTTAAAGACGATCGTCACCCGATAATCCCAGCGCGCATCCTCGGTCATGTGGTTCGCCGGCGTCTCAATCTTCACCGAGAGTATCCGCCCCGTCTTCTCGATCCGCTCCAGCAGCGGGTAGTGGTACTGCAGGAAGAGACTCAGGAACTCCTGCTGATGCCCCCACTGCGTCTTGTAGTAGTACTCCATCGTGTAAGGCTGGTCCGCCGATCCCTGCGGCGGCGCTCCCTGCCCCAACAACGGCAGCGCACACGCGAACAGCAGCAATACTGACAATAGCTTTCTCATAAAGCTCCTCCTCGACGCTGTTTCGGCTCGATTGTATGCCGCCCCAAAAGCTGCCCGCCTCAGGGATTTTCAACCCGCCTGAACCAACCGCCCGTGGGGTCACATCCGCCCACGCTCACCCCGTCGTAAAGTGAACCCATGCTTTCCGTCTTCCTTGCTGCCCTGGCCCTGCTCCTCATCGGCCCTGCTCAGCATCCCGCGCCACCCTCCGACAACCCAGCCCCCGCCCGCAAACCCGTCTGCTCCCCGGCAGCCGTCTGCTTTTCCGGCGAAGCCTCCGCAGGCAAATCCTTCCGCCAGGCGATTAACAGTCAACTGGAATTCCTCTTCGACCCCGACGATGCCGGGTGGACCATCGAGATTGTCCCCCTCGAGCCGCAACCCAACTGCGACGAATTCGCCGCCGTTCTTACGCCTCCCTACCGCTATCACGCCGATCTCGACATCGACATGACCTACGGCATCTCCGCCGAGGAGGAGGTCGCGGATTCTCCGCGCCGATTCAGCTTCGTCACCAATTGCGGCGATTACAAAATCGAATCTGACCGCCTGCAGATCGTCCTCTGGCCCTACTCGTTCAGCGAGCAACAGGTCAATAAGGCCACCGCGGCATTGGGCACTTCCGCACACGCCAGCGGCTGCCTCTGGATCGTGGCGTCGAAAATCAGCCACGCCGCCGACACGTCGGAGAACAAGCTCGGCGCCATCGAATGGATGCGCTTTTCCGTCGAAATCCGTCTGCCGAACGCGAACAAAGCTCCAACGTCCGGCATCATCGGACAAGAGCGGTCCTGTCACTTCTGACCGCCGTCGCCGTGCCGTGTTTGGCCGCTTCTCGCAACCGGCGACACGACCCACCCCGCACCTCTCATCGCCCCCGCCGCATCGTCTAATCTATGCACATGCCCGAAAGCCCCTCCCAGCCTGAAACTTTCGACGTCCTCGTCATCGGCGCCGGCCCCACCGGCATGGCCTGCGCCATCGAAGCCCAGCGCGCCGGCTTCCGCTCCGTCCTCGTCGATAAAGGCTGCCTCTGCAATTCCCTCTTCCACTACCCCGCGCACATGACCTTCTTCACCACCTCCGAACTGCTGGAGATCGGCGACATCCCTTTCCCCAGCCCCAACGCCAAGCCCACCCGCAACGAGGCCCTCGAGTACTACCGCAAGGTCGCCATGCACTACCAACTCGACATCCGCCCCTACGAGCGCGTCGAAGCGGTCTCCGGCGAGGACCTGAACTTCACCATCCGCACTCGCGATGCCTTCGACCGCGAACATCGCTATGCCACCCGCAAAGTCGTCGTGGCCACCGGCTACTACGACCTGCCCAACATGATGAACATCCCTGGCGAAGACCTGCCCAAGGTGATGCACTACTACAACGACCCCCATCCTTATTACGGACTCGACGTCGTCGTCATCGGCGGCAAAAACTCCGCCGCCATCGCCGCCCTCGAGCTCTGGCGTCACGGCGCACGCGTCACCGTGGTCTATCGCGGCTCCGCCATGCAGCCTCACATCAAGTACTGGATTCTCCCCGACATCGAAAACCGCATTAAGAACGGCCAGATCGCCGCGTTTTTCTCGACCACCGTCATCCGCATCGACCCTGACTCCATCACCATCGAAACGCCGCAGGGCCCGCGCGTTCTGGCCAATGATTACGTCTTTGCCATGACCGGCTACCGCCCCGATTTTGATTTTCTTCAGTCTCTCGGCGTACACATTGAGGGAGAGTTCCGTTGCCCGGCCTGTGATCCCCGCAGTCTCGAAAGCAATGTCCCCGGAATCTACCTTGCGGGTGTCATCATCGCCGGCGATCGAACCAATGAGATTTTCATCGAGAACGGCCGCTTCCACGGCCGCCAGATTGCCGAGGACCTGAAACAAAAGCTCCATGACCCTGCCCCCGCGCTCACCGGAGTTTAGGCTTCGAAGTTTTCCTCGTTGCGGCTCGCATATTGCTGGTTTGTCACTCGAATTTCGCTCGCTTTTCGCTGGTCGTTAGCTCGTTTTCCGCTCACTTCTCGCTCGCTTCTCGTCCGTCTTTTTATGCCGATCCTTCGACCACGATCGATTCGCGGCCAGTTCATGGCCGCCCTCATGCTCTTCGAGCTCTTCGTCGTCGGCATCTTTACGCTCCTCCTCCTTCATCAGCAGCGCAGCGAAATGGCGCAGCGCATGCACCGCCGCCTCGAAAGCCAGGCCTTTCAGATGGGCGCCCTCGGCTCGCTCGCCCTCGCCGATCCCCGCCCTGGCTCCTTCGCCCGCGTCGTCACCGCCGTCTCCCAGTCCGCTAGCATCAGCGCCGCCCAGATCACTGACCTTCAGGGCCATACCCTGGCCAGCACCGACCCTACTTCCATTAACAAAATCACCCTTTCCCAGCGCGAGCGGGGCTACCTCCACCCCCTCACCCAACCCGTCATGTTTCAATCCGCCAACAACCAGTGGGAAGTCGTCACTCCCATCGTGGAAGACAATGGCCGCGT
Source organism: Acidobacteriaceae bacterium (assembly GCA_049696575.1). Taxonomy (GTDB): domain Bacteria; phylum Acidobacteriota; class Terriglobia; order Terriglobales; family Acidobacteriaceae; genus Palsa-343. The sequence goes on from JBAVUB010000009.1 coordinate 3,290, forward strand.
CCGCGCTCTCGCCTGGATTTACCCCAACGACCACCAGGACAAGCAGGACCTCCGGGCCGTCCTCCGCATCACTGCCCTCTGGGCCGCCTTCGTCCTCGGCGCCTGCACCCTCATCGCCGCCTTCCTCGCCGAATCCATCACCCGCCAGCTCGCCCTGCTCACCCGTGCCACCCGCCACCTCATCCAGCACCCTGAAGACCCCGGTGAATTCCCCCTCTCCGTCAAAGCCTCCACGGAAGCCTCCGAGCTCACCATCGCCTTCAATCGCATGGTCGCCGCCATGCAGGATCAGCGCGCCGGCCTCAATGAAACCCTGGCCCTGCTTGACTCCATGCTCGCCAACGCCCCCATCGGCTTCGCCTTCTTCGACCGCAAGTACCGCTTCGTCCGCGTCAATCAGTTCCTCGCCGAAATGAACGGCTACTCCTTCGCCCTCCATCTCGGCCGCGGCGTCGGCGGAATCCTCCCGCCCGCGACCGCCGCCAAACTCGAACGCAACATCGAATCCGTCTTCCAGACCGGCGAACCCGTTCGCAACCTCGAACTCAACTGGGAGCCCCTACCCCACCGCCCCCGCAGCTGGCTCGCCCACCTCTACCCCGTCCGCACCGAAACCGACGCCACCCGCTGGGTCGGCGCCATCCTCGTCGACATCACTGAACAAAAGCGCGGCGAAGAAACCCTCCGCCGCACCGAGAAGCTCGCCGCTACCGGCCGCCTCGCCGCCTCCATCGCCCACGAGATCAACAACCCCCTCGAAGCCGTCACCAACCTCCTCTTCCTCATCCGCCAGGAGCGTCTCACTCCGGAAACCGCCCGCTTCGCCGAGCTCGCCCAGCAGGAAGTCACTCGCGTCTCTGAAATCACCCAGCAGACCCTGCGCTTCTACCGCCAGTCCACCCTCCCCACCATCGCCAATGTCAGCGAGCTTCTCGACTCCGTCATTACCCTCCACCTCGGCCGCATCCAGACCCTCCAGGTCGATCTCCAGCGCGACTACCCCGCCCACCTCGCCCTCTTCTGCTTCGCTGGCGAGCTCCGTCAGCTCTTCGCCAACCTCATTGGCAACGCTCTTGACGCGATGACCCCCGACGGCGGCCGCCTCCTCGTCCGCGCCCACAATTCCTGGCAGAACGGAACCCTCGGCGTCCGTGTTTCCGTCGCCGACACCGGCTGCGGCATTTCCCAGGAAGCCCGCCGCCACATCTTCGAGCCCTTCTTCACTACCAAAGAGGCCACCGGCACCGGCCTCGGTCTCTGGGTTAGCGAGCAGATCATCCGCAAGCATCGCGGCTCCGTCCGCGTCCGCAGCCGCTCCGACGGATCCTCCACCGGCACCGTCTTCAGCATCTTCTTCCCCTCCACCGGCGCAGAAGACGAAGCCGCCGCCGAAACCCCCAACCTCCAGGAAGAAAAAGCCATCCGCTAAGCAAGGATCCGGGTACCCCACATCTGCCCGCCGTTGGCAGATGTGGGAATCGCGAACTCCGGGGTGCCCCACATCCCTGCTGTCGGGGATGTGGGCGTCGCGCAAAGCGCGACCTATCCGCTGTACGCTGTCCGCTATCCGCTATCCGCTTTTTGGACCCCGCACCCTGTACCCTGTACCCTGTTCCCTTTGGAGGAATCCCGACCCATGCTCCTGCACGCCCGCCGCATCCCCGCGCTCCTTCTGCTCGCCACCCTCCCGCTCCTCGCCGCCGACAAAAAGAAAACCGCGCCCCCAGCCCCCGCAGCCGTCACCGACCCCAACATCGGCCCCTGGTCCGAGCCCCAGCCCACCACTGAAAAACTCGACCTGACCATGTATGCCCGCATTCGCGAAGAAGGCCTCCTCCACTCCCATGTCATGGACTACGGCTCCGCCCTCGCCGACGACATCGGCCCCCGCCTCACCGGCTCCCCCAACCTCGCCAAAGCCAATGCCTGGACCCGCGATCAGCTCACTGCGATGGGCTGCGTCAACGCCCACCTCGACGACTGGGGTGAATTCGGCATGGGCTGGCAGCAGCTCAACACCTGGGTCCGCATGACCGCCCCCGATACCGCCGTCTTCATCGCTCAGGCCACGCCCTGGTCGCCCGCCACCAGCGGTCCCGTCACCGCCGATGCCGTCTACGTCAACATCCAGTCCGACGACGACTTCGCCAAATATCAGGGCAAGCTCGCCGGCAAAATCGTCCTCCTCGGCGACATGCGCCCCGTCCCTCCCATCGACCAGCCGCTCTTCGAGCGCTACACCGACCAGCAGCTCGCCGACATCGCCAGCTACCCCGTCAATAACAACGATGGCCTCTCGCCCGCCATGCGCGACCGCCTCCGCGGCTTCGCCCAGCGCATGCGCCTCGCCGACAAGCTCGTCCAGTTCCTCGCCGACGAAAAAGTTGCCGGCGTCATCCGTCCCTCCCGCGACGCCCGCGACGGCGGCGGCGCTGGCGGCACCATCTTCGACGACAACGGAGCAGCCATGGGCCGCACCCCCTACATCCGCGGCCACGAAATGAAAGTCCCCACCGTCGTCATGGCCATCGAAAACTACGGCCGCGTCTACCGCCTCCTCGAGGCGCACGTCCCCGTCTCCATTGAGATGGACGTCGAAGCCAAATTCACCGGCGACCACGAACACGGCTACGACACCGTCGCTGAAATCCCCGGCACCGATCCCAACCTCAAAGATCAAATCGTCATGGTCGGCGGCCATCTCGACAGCTGGATCGCCGGTACCGGCGCCACCGACAACGGCGCAGGCGCCATCGTCGCCATGGAAGTCATGCGCATCCTCAACGCGCTCCACGTCCAGCCGCGCCGCACCATCCGTATCGCTCTCTGGACCGGCGAAGAGGAAGGCCTCTTTGGCTCGCGAGGCTACGTCAAAGAACACTTCGGCTCCGCGCCCGTCTCGACCGCTCCCGACCAGGCCGCGCTCCCCGACTTCATGCGCCGCGCCTCAGGCCCACTCGAACTCAAGCCCGAGCAGCGCCAAATCTCCGCCTACTTCAACCTTGATAACGGCAGCGGCAAAATCCGCGGCGTCTATCTCCAGGAGAACACCCTCGTCGCGCCCATCTTCGCCCAGTGGATCGAGCCCCTCAAAGACCTCGGCGTCACCACCCTGACCCTGCGCAACACCGGCGGTACCGACCATCTCTCCTTCGACGCGGTCGGCATCCCCGGCTTCCAGTTCATCCAGGACCCGCTCGACTACGAAACCAAAACCCACCACTCCAATCAGGACGTCTACGAGCACCTTCAACCCGGCGACCTGAAACAAGCAGCAACAGTAGAGGCAATCTTCGTCTACAACGCAGCCATGCGCGACCAAATGCTCCCGCGCAAACCGCTCCCGCACCCCGAACTCCGCCAACAACAAGACGCCCCGCTCAAAAACCTCTTCCCCGATGCAGTCATGGAGCAACCGGCGGTTCCACAGTCGCGCTAGCTTTCTTTGGGTTGGTGCTCGACACCAGTCCCGTTCAGCTTCTGAGGCCCTACGTCATCTTCTTGCAAGTATTTGATTATGGGACAGTTACATAGGGCCTCAAACGGTAGTTGATTGAAAAACAAGTAGTTGCGAGAGGGCCTCAAAGCCAACTCATAGAAAACGGTCCGTTTGCGCTGATAAGCGGCGACGCTATCAGCTCCGATTCCGCCCGGTCCCTGCCTCACCTTCAAGGGCGGCTTCTCTTTCCGGCTGAAGCGCGAACTCGGAGACTCTCGCGACCTGGGTCGCGGCAGCCGACGAGTCCAAAGCCGCATGCATTCTCTCCCACTTCAGAGCAAATGCCGGACGACATCGGGCTTCCTCAATTGGAATGACATGAACCAAATTGGTTCGGGCCCCTTTTACCCACAGCTTTGGTCGCCAACCGCCGCTGCCCAGTCCGATAGAATTGTCCAACGGCTCAAGGCAACACGAGAATGAAACGGTCCAGAGGTACGAACCTTCTGTTTCGCACCCCGGCTGAGGATCAACCCGAGCCGGAGCCAGTTCCATCGGTTGAGGTTCGGAGCCTTGCTCGCCTCTCATTCAAACTTCCGCTGAACGACAACACGCCCGCCGCCTTGCGTGCCTATCGCGAGGCGAATGCCCACTTCCGGACCGTCCCGTGGCCGTCTCCGTTCGATAAAACAACCCATCGCCTGCGGCTCGGCGACGCCCGAGATCTTTCCTGGATTCCAGACGAATCGGTACACCTTGTCGTCACCTCTCCGCCCTACTGGACCCTGAAAGAATATGCCCCCGGAAATCGGTCTCAGCTCGGCGATATCGAAGACTATGAACATTTCCTGTCTGAACTCGACAAGGTTTGGTCGCAGTGCGCGCGGGTCCTCGTTCCGGGGGGAAGGAT
>JBAVUB010000010.1:0-2093 GCA_049696575.1 Acidobacteriaceae bacterium
CAAGCAGAGGCAAGAGTGACCAGCGTGGCGAAAATCTTTGACTTTTGACCCCGGAGCTCGCTCAGGACTTCTTCCACATTGCAAACGCCTTTTGCATGCGTGGATCGGTAAAGAGTTTCACGCAAACCTCGCGCTCGACCGGCCCAGCCACCACGCAATGCAGGTCGGTCCGCCGCGCCACTTCCTTCGCCGCGATCGTAATCTGCGAGACGAACCGGGCCGCGTCGGCAATCGTGGCGCCGAAGACCAGCCGGTCCATGCCTGACCAGAGAGCGCAGGCCATGCACATCGCACACGGCTCGCACGTCGTATACAGCGTGTAGCCCTTGAGCGATGCCGTGGCCAGCCTGGCGCATGCGAGCCGAATCGCCAGGGTCTCGGCATGCGCGCTGGGATCGTGGTCGGGACCTACGCGGTTCACCGCGCGCATCAACCGCTCACCGGTAGCCGTGCTCACAATGTCTGCGCCGAACGGGACCGGATGATCGGTGCTCAGCGTCTCCGCGGTGAAGGCGGCCACCAATCGCATCCGCTCGCGGTCGATCGCGCTCACGCTATCCGCCGCCAACGCGGGTGTAGCCAGAATCCCCAGGCTCAAGGACGCCGCGCCAGCCTGCGCCAGAAAACTCCGCCGATTCACATTCATGCGCTCTTCTCGATAGCGGCCATGCAGGAATCGTACAGCCGGGGCGGGCTCGCCAGTGGCGAATCACTGACGACAAGCCGACACTCCGGCACTAAAATTTCGAGACGAGATCGACAGAGGAGACCGCGAATCGGGTTCCGAGTGTGTCGTCGGCAATACGGACATGACGACCCCGCCCAACGAAACTTCCGCGTTGCCAGTGATTCGGGAGTATTGACCCGAAACGCCCTACTTCAGTGTGTCATTTCAGGGTCGCTGTATTCTTTTTGCGTGATGCGAATACTCGAAAGTAAACGTACGACAACTGGAAGCACCTCATCGAGACTTCGATTCGAGTCAGTGACGGGCACGGTCATCAGCGAACGCTATCTTCTGCTCGACGGAAAGCGAGCGTACGATCTTGGGAACACCTGTCAGACGTGTGCGTTTCTTTTTGAGAGACTCCCCGGCGCGATCAAATCTCTGGCGATCCAAGAGACAGCCGAGGCACTACGGCGTGGCGTCACTTCCCTTGATGACGGTGTCGTTGCAGCCGTTGGTGCTGGACTACCAGAGGGCGATTACTTGATGGTTCTCGCGGAGACATCTGTTGATTTGGTGAAACCCGGTGACCCGGTAGATTACTTTGTGCGAGAGCATGTGGCCCTCTGGGGCGAGGACAGGTTTTACTGTCTGCCCCACGACCCTCGCGTGCCGTACTATCGTGCCGGTGACCTCCGAATCGGCGAGAGGCGTCATCTCTTCAACTTTGTGGTTCCGATGTACCCCACGAAATGGCTGACCTTCCGAACCCTTGCGGAATATAGGCGGGAGATGGAGACGAGAGGGACGGGGACTGCCGTTACGTTGTCTCTGCTTGACGTGAAGGCTCCAGCGGTTTGGGAAGGGGAGGAAGACCCCGACCCAGACGAGCATTGGCTGTTCACCCATTACCTGATCGACGGCCACCACAAACTGCATGCTGCGGCTGAGAAGAGCAAGCCTCTCACACTTCTGTCCTTCGTTGCGCTCTCGCAGGGCGTGTCCACCCCGGATCAGGCGCAGGAGGCGGTTTCGTTCATGATTTGAAGCGCGGAAATAACGCCGTCTGATCGAATCGTCTGTTTGGTGACGTATGGTCGGCAACACGGAAGTTTCGGATCGGCTCCTCCGCTCGCCCTCCGCTCGCCTTTCGCTCGATTCGCGACTCGCTATTCGCTATTCGCCTTCGCTAATCGCCTCTCGCTAAACGTATTTCGCTAACAGCTTTTCGCTAAACGCCCCTCGCTCCCCCAGTACCTTCGTACCCCCGCTCCCGCCGATTCTCCTTGCCCTGCCGCCGACCGTCCCCATAACCTGTTATCAAGGAACTTTGTCCAGCGAAAAGCCTCACCGCACCCGGTGGGGCTTTTTCATTGCGATCCATCCGCTGGCTGCGCCCGTCCCAGGTGTTCGGAACGGGGGATCG
>JBAVUB010000011.1:0-2771 GCA_049696575.1 Acidobacteriaceae bacterium
GCATGCCCTCGTGGATCCTTCGCGAGGCCGCTCACCTCTTCATCGAAACTCACGTTGTGCCGGAACTCCCCGTGCCGCAATCCCATCTGCGCGTGCGGCCCGGTGGTCAGCGTCTCAAACAACAGCGTTCCATCGCTGGCCGACCCGCGCAGGGTTTCGTTCTCCCGCGCCGAAGCGAACTGCACGCCCCCGGCCAGATCGGCCTGGGTCGGCTGGCTCTTCGCGTCCATCCAGATCCGCGCCGTCGCCGCGTCCGTGGTTGCGCCGGTATCGGTCTTCATCCGCACATGACCCTGCGCGTCGATCTTTTCAGCCGTTCCGTCTTTGCGGAAGTACACGATGGCCTGATCCGCGCTGCCGTCTTCGGTTTGGTAGTTCAGGGTCGCATTGACCAGCAACGCCTGGTCCGACGAGCGCAGCAGCGTGGCGCGCGCCGCATCGACCACGGCGGGCTTGCCGTTGCTGCTGGTGGTCATGTGCACGTGGCTGGTCAGCACCACGACGCCGGTTTTCGAGTTGTAATCCGCACCCAGGGAAGTGCCCGCGCCGCGCGGCAGCTGAAACTCGACCTGCTGCGTGGTCGAAGCGTCGCCTGTTTTTTGGAGGAACGTCAGCCCCCGGGTTCGCACGCGGAGGGTGTTGCTGCTTCCATCGCTGCCCGCACCGCCGGCGGGGGCCGGCGCACTCGTCCCCTGCAATTCGATGGTGACGTCGCCCTGGCTGGTAATCACGCCGTGGCTCTGATCGTAATCGAAGTCGCTGCCAAAGATGCGGTCGGTCCGGCCCGATCCCACCGGTCCATACAGTGTGATGTCCACGTCATGCAGCATGACGTGTCCGGACTTCAGCTGCAGTTCTTTCGACGCCTTGAGCGTGAAGAGTGCGTGTCCCTGGCTGGTTTGCGTGTAGCTGAAGCCGTTCGCTGTCTGCTGGATGTTCATTCCCAGACGCGCCGGCAGGTCTTTTTCGATGTGCCGGAAGCGATTGCGCCCGTAAATGATGAGGCCGGCGACAAGGGCCAGCAGCAGGGAGGCCGTCACCACAATCCACCGGCGCAGCCCCTGGATGGTTACGCGCATACCTGCTTTATCTTCTCACTCCGGCGCGTCCCGCCGTTTTCGGATCGGCTTTGGCCGCGTCACTCGCTTCGCAGGGTTTCTGCCGGATCGATGCGCGCAATCCGCAGCGCGGGCAGCAGGCTCGCGACTGCCGCAATGGCGACGAGCAGCAGCGGCACGCTCACCAGCGTTACCGGATCGTACGTACCCACGCCGTAGATCGCGCTCTTCATCACCCGCAGCACGAACACGGAGCAGATCAGCCCCGCTGCCACACCACCGCACGATGCCGCGACTCCCGACGAGGCAATGTGCCGCATCGCCTGCGCCAGCGTCGAGCCCAGCGCGATGCGGATGCCGATCTCGCGGGTCCGCTGCACCACCAGGTTCGATACCAGCGCGTAGATGCCCACTGCGGACAGCAGCAGCGCCAGGCCGGCAAGCGTGCCCAGCAACGTTACTTCGATGCGCTGCATTTGTAACTGCTGGTTGAGCACATCCTGCATGGAGTAGAAGCCGGAGAACGGCAATCCCGGATCGACGGCGGCGAGCGAGCGCTGCATCTGCCCGGTCAGCTCTCCCACGGGTCCGCGCGTCCGCACAATCCAGGACGGCTGGAACCACATGTTCGCCAGATTCGCGATCATCTGGTTGATCTGGGTGGCGGGCACATAAAATACCGGCTCGGTGGCGAGCGGCGCGCCTCGGCTCATGCCCAGGGTCTTCACCACATCCGGTACCACACCCACAATCGTGTAGGTGACGCCCTCGGTGCGGAAATGGCAACCCAGGGGGTTTGAATCGAAATAAAATTGTCGCCCGAACTCGGTGTTCACCACGGCCACCGGCTCGCTGGTCTGGGTATCGCTGTCGCGAATGGCGCGCCCGCTCAGGATCGGGATCCGCAGTGTCTCGAAGAAGCCGGGCGTCACCCAGGTTTCGCTGGAGCCGTCTTCGGGCTGAGGCCCTCGTTTTCCATCCAGGATCAGGATTCCGTCGTTCAGCCCGCGCTCGTAGGGCACGCTCAGCGCTGCCGCGGCGCTCTGCACTCCAGGAATCCGCCGCATGGCCGCCACGCTGTCGCGGAGCAGCGCGTGAAACTTCGTCGCATCGTGGTAGCGCGCATCGTCCAGCGAGGCCTTCGCGGTCATCACATTCGTAGCGTCAAATCCGGGCGCCAGCGATTCCAGATGCGCGAGCGTGCGCACCAGCAGCCCGGCGCCAGCCAGCAGCACTAACGTCAGCGCGACCTCCGTGCCGATCAGCCACTGGCGCAACCGGCCCGATCCGCCCGCCACGGACCGCATCCCCGAGGCAATCGAACTGCGCAGGTCTACGCGGCGCGTTTCAAGCGCGGGCAGCGCTCCAAAGAGCAGGCTGGTTGCAACGGAGATTCCCAACGCAAACGTCAGCACCGGCCCACTCAACACAAATCCGCCGATGGGAATCATCTCGTCCGGCAACAGCTGCTTTATGACCGGGAACAGCGCGAGCGCCAAAGCCACGCCGGCCGCGCCGCCGGCCATCGCCAGGATGAGATTCTCGACCCAGAGCTGGCGCAGGATTCTTGCCCGCGAGGCGCCCAGCGCCATACGCGTCGCCATCTCGGGAGTACGCCGATGAATCCGCGCGAGCATCAGTCCAGCCAGGTTTGCGCAGGCGATCAGGAGGATGAATCCCACCGCCAGCATGAGGACCTGGGTCTGCTCGCGC
>JBAVUB010000012.1:0-7842 GCA_049696575.1 Acidobacteriaceae bacterium
GTCACGACGCGCAACCAGCTGCGGGCGCGGCGGCGCGGCGGGCTCTGCTTGCGCCTCGATGGCAACCGTGCGCGGCATCTGATCCCACATGCCGGTGGTCTTCGATCCGGGGGTCAGGGTTTCGGCAAAGCCGTACTGGCGATGGGGAACGTCGTCGTCCTGCACTCCAGCGACGGGGATCGCAGGGTCCGCGCCGTTGCCGGCTTTCACGGCTTTTTCAGCAACTTTGCGGGCCTTCTTCAAATCCTTTTCGTGGATACGGTCGAGCCGCGCAGCGGCTTTGAGTTCGCGACGCTGGGCGCGGTCGCGGCGCCAGTTGGCGAAACGGTCGCGCCATGCGAGGAAGAAGGCGAGCTTGACGCCGAGCCATTCGCGCGCGGTATTGAAGCTGAACGTGGTGGAGAGATAAATGGCGGCGGCCACAAACGTGACGGTGACAATGCACGCGCCGGGGAAATTAAGGAAGCGCACGAGGAAGTCGGAGACGAGGCGGCCGGTGAGGCCGGCGACGGGCAGTCCGTAGAGGAAGGTGGGATGGCTGGGAATGAGGCCGAAAAGCGCAGGTCCGAAGAGCAGGCTCAGAACGACGCCGATGGTTTTGGAGCCGGGAGAACCGGCGGGGCGGGAGCGCATCCATGTCCAGCCAAGAGCGCCAAGCAGGATGGGCAGGATGAAGGTGGAGACGCCTTCGATTTGCAGCATGAAGTCGCTGAGGTAGGCGCCGGCGGGGCCGATCCAGTTGCGGACGGGGCCTGAACCGATGGTGTTCAGCGAAGGATCGGTGGGACGGAAAGAGACCAGGGAGAGAAAAAGGAGGACAGCGGAAGCGAGGACCAGCAGGCCAACCAGCTCATTGAGGCGGCGGTTGCGAGTCGGCGTAAGGACCAGACGGACGGGTTTCATTTGGGGCAGACAAGTCGCGTCTCGACCAACAAGAGACAGGCCGGAACCCCAGAGCAGGACTATTATCCCAGATCGCCGTGGCGAGAGGGGAGAAAAGGGGATGGGGAATCGAGGTGGATATGGAGTCGCGGCGGGGAGGACCGGAACTTGGCTAAGTTAGCTAAGTTGGCGTAGACTTAATTCCTGTGAGAACCGTGAAAATCGGCGTGCTGAAGAACCAGCTGAGCGCGTACCTGCGGCACGTGCGGAACGGTGAAGAGGTGGTGGTCCTGGACCGGGATAAGCCGGTGGCGCGAATTTTGCCCTTCGCCGACAGAACGATTTCAGACGAGGAAGCGCGGCTGGTGGCGGAGGGGAAGATGACGCTGCCGAAAGAACAGATGGACTGGGATGCGTTCTTTGAATTGCCCACGGGGAATGTTCCACGCGAGGTCGCGATCAGGGCCGTGATTGAAAGCCGGGGCGATCGTTGAAACCTGCGTTTTGGGACAGCAGCGCGTTGGTTCCCTTCTGTGCGCGGCAGAAAGCGAGCCCCAATACCTATCGGCTTCTCGGACAATATTCGGTCGTCGTATGGTGGGCCACACCTGTGGAAGTTCGCAGCGCTCTGGAACGATTGCTGCGGACGCAGAACCTGAGCGCGGCAGAGCATGCAGGTGCTGAAAAGCGCCTCGATCGTCTGCGCAGAGGCTGGGGCGAGCTGGCGCCGACGGAGGCCATGCGCGACCAGGCCGAGAAGCTGCTGGCGCGATTTCCGCTGAGTTCGGCAGATGCGCTGCAACTGGCAGCGGCAATGGCCTGGGCTGGAGGGCATCCCAGGGGACGCGTTTTCATCTGCGGAGACGCGCGGCTGCTCGCCGCGGCGGAGCAGCTTGGATTCCGCACCATCGAAGCCTGATCGGAATCGATCGCGGCGATTGCTGCGCTCGCGTCAGCCGGCCGTGAGGCGGCCCATGTAAAGCAGCAGTGCGGTCCCGAGGATGAGGCGGTACACGGCAAAGAGGATAAAGCCGTGGTTGCGGACCCATTGCAGGAACCACTCGATGACGCCGAGGGCGACGAAGAAGGAGACGACGAAGCCGATGCCGAGCACGGCCCAGCCGTGAGCGTTCATGTGGACTGGAGCGAGGGCGTTGTGCAGGCCGGGAACAGCTCCGGGCTTGGTCCAGCGAAAGACGTGAAAGCCCGGCCACACCGACTTGACGAGGTCGTAGAGGGTGGCGGCGATCATGGTGGGGATGGAGAGCAGGAAGCTGAATTCGAGGGCGGCCGAACGGGTCATGCCGGCGAGCTGACCGGCGGCGATGGTGGACATGGAGCGGGAGGTTCCCGGGAAGACTGCGGACGTAACCTGGCACAAGCCGATCCAGATGGCTTGCGGCAGCGACATTTGCTCGATCTCGGTGACGTTGGGGTCATGGCGAACGCTCCACGCATCGACCACCCACATGACAATGCCGCCGACGATGAGGGCGATGGCGATGGCGCGCAGGCTTTCAAGATGCGCGCCGATGTAGCTGGTGAGCAGCAGCGACGGAATGGCGGTGCAAATGAAGGCTACGGAGGTGAGAGTGAGCGGATGGTTCCAGAAAGTGTGTTTGCGGTCTTCGCCGCTGGGGAACGTGCGGATAAATTCGATGACGCGGCCGGCGAAGAGCAGAGTGAGAGCGAGGATGGCGCCGAGCTGGATGACGATGGTGTACATCTTCCAGTACGGGTCGTTCAGGCCGATGTCGAACAGCGCTTCGCCGACGCGCAGGTGAGCGGTGGAACTAACGGGGAGAAATTCGGTAAGGCCTTCGATGATCCCAAGCAGTACGGAGATCACATAATCGTTCAATCTCGCTCCCCTGGGAGAGGAAGAAAACAGGATTCATTCGCGGCTGCTGCCGTAGACCGGAATTCCCTGATCCACCTTATATATCAGACTGGCGGCGCGCGCCGTGAAAGCGGAGTCAGGATATTTCTGCTGTATCCGATCGAAGATGGCTTTCGCGTGGCCGCGGTCTTCGTCGGCGCGCTTGCCGTTGCCGTCGGCGGCCCACATGTCGCCGGCGGCAGCCTGACGCCAGAGCGCATCGTAGAGAGCTTCGGCGGCGTTGGGCGCGCCAGCATACTCATCGGCGTATTTCAGGTAGTACTCGGTTTCCTGCTCCGGACATTTCTCCGATCCCTGCCAGTCCCCGCACAGCTTGTTGTCGATCAGGTCGAAGGCGGCCATACCGGCCCACTTTGTGCCGGGAAAATACTTCATCACCTTGCGCATTTCGTCTTCATCCATCTGCTCGCGGAGGTAGTTTTCTTTTTCGTGGGCGGAAGGCAGCGACGCGGCATCGACCTTCTGAATTTGCCAGCGAATGTCGGCTGCGCGGTACATGGCCTCGGCCACCCACGGCGACTGCGGATACATGACGACGACGCGGCGATAGAGCAGGCGGGCTTCCTCCGCTACGTGCGGAGGCGGATCGCGGACGGCGGCCTGCTGTTCGAGGTTGTCGGCCGCGCCGAATAGGATGAGGTCGCCGTTGCGGGTGTTGATGTCCACGACACCCTTGTCGACGATCCAGCCGGAGATGGGCTGAGCCTCGGTTTCGCTGCCGAAGACCGGGCGATCGGCTTCGCGGGTGTCGGGCACATCGGTGTTGGCGAAGACGCGGAGCCATTTGCCGTTGCGTTCGGCCACAACCAGCTCGCGCCCGGGGAGAATGTCGGAGATCGGGGCGTCGCTGGAATCGTCGGGGTTGGCGTAGAGGTTGGCCTCGCGGACAATCGTGGCGAGGGTGCCGTTGCGCGGCATTTGCTGGCGAGGCAGAGGCTTTTGGGCGAATGCGGGCGCGGCGAAGGCCAACAGCAGAAAAGAGGCAGGGACGAGACGCATCACGAGGATAGGACGAGAGAAATGGGCGGTTCGTCTCACCCTGGCGGTCACTGGGGGTCTTCCTCGGCGAGGACGGATTTCAGGACGCCCGGCTCGACGTTGCCGCCGCTCATGACGACGACGACTTTGCGGAACGGGAGCAGCTGGTCGCGATGGAAGAGGATGCCGGCAGAGGAGCAGGCGCCGCTGGGCTCGGGGGTGAGGCGGGCGGAGTAGAACAGGGTGCGCATGGCGGAGCGGATTTCAGCCTCGGTGACGGTGATGATGTCGTCGACGTACGTGCGGATGTGCTCGAAGTTCAGGGTGCCGAGGGATTGGGTGCGCAGCCCGTCGCACATGGTGCGGGTTGTCCAGTCGGCGGGCCAGGTGACGAGGGTTCCGGAGCGGAAGCTTTCCTGGGCGTCGGCGGCGAGCTCGGGTTCGACGCCGATGACGCGGACCTGAACGGGGACGGCCGAATTGGAAAGCTTGATGGCGGTGGCGATGCCGCTGAGGAGTCCGCCGCCGGAAACAGGCGAGAGGACGAGGTCGACATCGGGCAGGTCTTCGAGAATCTCGAGGCCGCAGGTGCCCTGGCCGGCGATGATCTGCTCGTCGTCGTAAGGCGGGATCATGACGTAGCCGTACTTTGATTCCAGCTCTTCGGCTTTGGTTTTGCGGTCGGAACTGGCGGGGCCCACTTCGACGATCTCGGCGCCGAGAGCGGCGGTGGCGCGCTTCTTGACCTCGGGCGCGTTCGAGGGCATGACGATGACGGCTTTGGCGCCGACGGCACGAGCCGCGTAGGCGACTCCCTGGGCGTGGTTGCCCGAGGAGTAGGTGATGACGCCGTGGCTGCGCTGCTCGGGCGTGAGCTGGGCAATTTTGTTGTAGGCTCCGCGCAGCTTGAAGCTGCCGATGGGCTGGAGGCCTTCGGCTTTGACGTAGACTTCGGCCTCGTCGAGGCCCGGAATGAAAAGCCGGACCAGCGGCGTATGGACGGCGACGCCGCGGATGCGGGCCTGGGCATCGCGGAAGGCGTTGAGGGTGAGCAGCGTGGGTGTGGTGGTGGTGGCCATAGTTTTATTGTGAACTGTTTTGTTATGAACCGGGGCGCGAGGACTTGCTCGGGCAGCCTCCGTGAGAAAATTCAGGAGACCCTCGTGTTCGCCAAACTTACCTCCGCCTTTCTCAGCCTCGTCTTCTACCCGCTCCCCTGGCTCCCCGGCCGATTCCGCGGCGGCAGGATGATCCACCCGCTGGCCACGTTCGTCGTCCTGATTCTCGTCTTCGCACTCCTCTATTTCCCCGTCCGCCGCAAACCAAACTAGATTGCAAGGCAGCCCGCAGCCTGGAGCCAGTACTCAAGTGTGGTGGGCCCCCCCTCCCCCCCACCCCCTTGTGCGGGATGGTCATTGATTTGGCTGGGGTTAGCCGGGTATTGTCGAGCTCGACAACGGGCTGTGGGGCTGGATGTATTTGAAAACGGATCAATTGGGAGACGGCTGCTTCTGTTACACAAGCGGTCGTGTTTGTTACACAGGCGGCTGTCCTTGTTATAGACGCGGCCGCTTCTGTTACAGAGGCGGACGTGTTGGGGGACAGAGGCGGCGGCGGAGAGGCGGTCGCGGGTTGGGCAGCTGGCTTGGGTTGGGACAGGCACGGGATTCCTTTGGGGACGGAAAAGGCCGCGCTTCAGGCGCGGCCTTTTTATTTCTTATCCCCTATTATCAGGATACCAAGTCCCGAGTGAAAACTCGCCAAAATTCTTTGAGGGTATTGTGGTGGAAGCCGTGTGGAATGAGAAGGAACACTTTCGTACCGTGCGAGAAAAGCTTGACAAGTTTTCCACATTTGGGGGGGTAGGAGAAGGGTGTCGTCTTTTCCCCCAATTCCTACGCTTTTGGCGTACCATTGAGTGGTCAGGTTCGGGGCGTGCGCATGGAAATCATTGAAGCGCCTGCATTCACGCGTTATCTGCACGACTATCTCAACGATGAGCAATACCGAGCCTTGCAGACCGAACCGGCGAGCCACCCGGAAGCCGGGGATGTGATGCCGGGGACGGGCGGGTTTCGCAAGATACGCTGCGCTGATCCCGCGCGAGGCAAGGGGAGACGAGGCGGTCTGCGCGTTATTTATTACTACTTCGAGGTGGATCAGCAAATCTGGATGATGACGATCTATGGCAAGAACGAGGCGGCCGACCTCAGTGCGGGCGAAAAGAGGGCGCTCAAGACAGCGATCGAGAGCGAGACCAGGCAGCGGGCAGAGCGACACTTAGCGAGGCAGCGCTCACAGAGAAGGTAACGACGGGGGTAGACATGGCAAAGCGCAAGCTTTTTGACGAGATGATGGAAGGCGTCGATGCGATGAAGGCGCATCGCGAGCGAAAGATCACACTGCGCACGTATCGCGAGACGCCCGCGCCCCTACCCTCGCTCGACTCTGCATTCATCCGCGAAACACGCAAGGAACTGCGGTGTTCGCGCGCTGTGTTTGCCCGCAAGCTACGGATCAACGAGCGAACGCTGGAGAAATGGGAGCAGGGACGGGCCAAACCCAATCCGCAGGCCGCCGCCCTGCTGCTTCTGGTACGCAGGTATCCTGACACGCTGCAACGGTTGGAGAGCGTGTCTCAGAGCCGGGGCTGATCGGCTTCCGGCGTCTGCGTTCGAGGCCCACGGCACGGCTTTCAACAGCTTGCGGAAAAAGTCGCCAGACGGCAGGAAAGGCATCCCTCAGCGGCTAAAGCCGGATTCATTTTGCTACGGTTATTGCACGGCTGAAGGCGTGCCCCTTCAAAGAATCGAGTTCTTCCGCAAGCTGTTTCAAGCCATGCCACCGCCACTGACACAAAGCGGAGATAGCGCGCGCGTCTGATGCGGGAGGTCACTGGTCAATCGTCCGTTACTCCAGATCGTCGTCCGCCGCCGCCGCCACCGGAACGCCGCCCTGACGCTTCATCAGCAGGTAGCCGCGAATGAACGGCTCCAGAAACCCGTCGAGCACCTTGTCGACGTCGCCCACTTCGACTTTGGTGCGGTGGTCCTTGGCGATGCGGTAGGGCTGCAGCACGTACGACCGGATCTGCGACCCGAAATTGATTTCGAGCTTCGAGTCCTCGATCTTCCTGGTCGCCGCATGCTTCTTCTCGAGCTCGTACTCGTAGAGCCGCGACCGCAGCATCTTCATCGCTTTCTCTTTGTTCTTATGCTGCGACCGCTCGTTCTGGCACTGCACCACGATGTTGGTGGGAATGTGCGTGATGCGCACCGCGGAATCGGTGGTGTTCACGTGCTGTCCGCCTTTGCCGCCGGAGCGGTAGGTGTCGGTGCGAATCTGGTCGGGCTTGATGTCGATCTCGATGGAGTCGTCGATCTCCGGTGAGACGTAGACGGACGCGAAGGAGGTGTGGCGGCGCTTGGCCTGATCGAAGGGGGAAATCCGGACCAGCCGGTGCACGCCGGTTTCGCCGCCCAGCAGCCCGAAGGCATACTCGCCGGTGATGGTGAAGGTCGCCGACTTGATGCCGGCTTCTTCGCCGTCCTGGTAGTCGTTCATCTCGGTCTTGAAGCCCTGCTGTTCGGCCCAGCGCAGATACATGCGCATCAGCATCTCGGCCCAATCCTGCGATTCGGTGCCGCCGGCGCCAGGATGAACCGTCACGATGGCGTTCAGCGGATCGGTTTCGCCCGAGAGCATGGTGCGGAATTCAAGCTTGTCGACGTGGTCGCGCAGGCTGTTGATCTCGCGCTCGAGGTCGGGCTCGACCGCTTCGCCTTCACGGGCCAGCTCGAAGTACGCTTCGATGTCGCCCGTGCGCCGCTCGAGATCGGCATCGTCGGCGAGCTGGCCTTCGATCCGTTTCCGGTCGCGCATGATCGGCTGGGACAACGCAGGGTTCGACCACAGCGCCGGATCGGCCAGCCTGGTTTCGATGGCAGCTAGTTCAGTGCGGAGACGGGGTGCGTCAAAGATACTCCCGCAAACCGCGGACTTTTTCGCGGACGGGAGCGTAAGCAAATTCGAGATCGGAGAGCATGGCTAAGTAGAGTCTAGCTAAAAACCGGTCAGCTAAA
>JBAVUB010000013.1:0-4294 GCA_049696575.1 Acidobacteriaceae bacterium
GAGCTCCTCGAAAGCGTCGACACCATGATCGTCATCCCCAACGAGAAGCTCCTTGCTGTCGCCAAAGACGCGGGCTTCTTCCAGTCCTTCCGCATCGCCGACGATGTTCTCCGCCAGGGCGTTCAGGGCATCTCCGACATCATCACCATCCCTGGCATCATCAATCGCGACTTTGCCGACGTGAAGACCACCATGGCAGGCATGGGTTACGCCGTCATGGGCACCGCCGTTCGCGGCGGATCGAACCGCGCCGTCGAAGCCGCGCAGGCCGCCATGGCCTCCCCGCTGCTCGAAGCCGGCGCCATCGATGGAGCCCGCGGCATCCTCATCAACATCACCGGCTCCGCTTCCCTCAAACTGAGCGAAGTCAACGAAGCCTCAACCTTGATCCAAAGCGCCGCCCACGAAGACGCCAACATCATTTTCGGTGCGGTCCTCGACGAAACCATGACCGAGGACGTCAAGATCACCGTCATCGCCACCGGCTTCCGCCAGGGCTCGCCCGAACGCCGCGAGCAGATGCTCAGTTCGGCCCTGCACCCGGAAGCCGTGGCTCCGCGGATCGAGACTCGCCCCACCTTGGCGCGCTTCGCCAGCGAGGAAACCGAAGTACCCCAGCCCCGCCTCGTCCCTCAGGTCCCCATCCTGGTCCCGGTTTCCTCCCGCGATTTCGTTTCCGCCTTCCGCGTTCACGATTCCGAGGCCGCAATCACCGAAGCCGCTGAACCGGATGAGTTTACAGCCCCCGACGACCACGCTGAACCCGTGCTGGTCGGGGTTGCCGCCGCCCATCAGGAGGAAGACGCCGCCACCGAACGCCCATCCTTTATAGAGGAGCCCAGCGAGAACCTCGACATCCCGGCCTTTCTGCGCAAGGGCGCCATCTAACCGCTGGCTGGCGATTTTGCCCGCTTCTGACCGGAAAGAGGGATCCCCTTTGCGCAAAAAATGTACTGGACAGATAATAGAACCCGGTTATAGTAAACGAACAGTTCCTGCCGTTATCAGGCCCTTGTGCCCCCTCCAGAGCAACCGTGGGGGTGTCTTCAGGGTTTGGATGAAGTGCAATGGCGAGAACTCTATCGCCCAGAGCGGAAACTTCAAGTTCCACTTCGGGAAGGCCGATAAACTAGGGTACGAGCTGGCACCAAAAGTAAGGTTTCCCCAGACCAAACTCTGCGGCACTATCAATCAGAGAGTCTGGATTCTTCGAAGTCGAGTTGCCTGATGAAGCGTGCGTTTTTGCCCCTCTTGCTGGCTGCCACGGTCGCCCCTTCGCTCCTCTTTGCGGCGTCCACCACCACCACGCACCACACCGCTCATCGCACCCATAGCCGGGTTCACGAATCGGCCACCGCGCGCCATCATATCGCGACCCTCCAGCACAGCCAGCGCGTCACCGGCGCGCACCTTGCCACGGCCAGTCTCACCACGCACCGCACCTATAGCCGCCACAGGCGCCATCATTATTACGAGCGCTTCACCGCCAGCTCTTTCGCCAACTCCGATCTGACCGCCGGCGACGTCACCGCCGGTGAAGATCCCGTCGTTCGCCAGGCTGCTCTTGACGCGCTCGGCGACATGAACGGCACCGTCGTCGCCATCGATCCTTCCAATGGCCGCGTTCTCGCCATGGTCAATCAGAAGCTGGCCCTCTCCAGCGGCGCTGAGCCCTGCTCCACCATTAAGCTCTCCGTCGCCCTCGCCGCTCTCGACGAAGGCATCATCACCAAAGACACGCCCGTCAACCTCGGCGGCAGCTATCATCTCAACCTCACTGAGGCTCTGGCCCACTCCAACAACGCCTACTTTGAAACCCTCGGCCGCCGCCTCGGATTCGATCGCGTCCACCACTACGCCACCGAATTCGGCCTCGGCGAGCTGGCAGGCTACAACATCCCTGGCGAACAGACGGGTGTTTATCCCGACGCGCCCATCGCGGAAAGCCTCGGCGGCGTTGGCCGCATGTGTTCCTTCGGCGAAGGCATCTCCATGACCCCGCTCCAGCTCGGAGCCCTGGTCGCCGCTATCGCCAACGGTGGCACCCTCTACTACCTGCAGCATCCCACCACCCCCGCTGAAGCCCTCAGCATGGAGCCGCGCATCAAGCGCACCCTCGACATCGCCAACATCCTTCCGGAAATGAAGGACGGTATGCAGGCCGCGGTGCAGTACGGAACCGCCCGCTCCCTTCGCGCCAACTTCAATGAGTTCCCGGTCCTCGGCAAGACCGGTACCTGCTCCAACGACGGCACCCGCTTCGGCTGGTTCGCCTCCTACGCCGACACGCAGTACGGACGCATCGTCGCTGTCTTCTTCCTCGAAGGCGGACGCCCCACGTTCGGCCCCAAAGCCGCGGAACTGACCGGCGTCTTCTATCGCGACCTGTGGGATTCGAGCTACTTCGCCGCCAAGCAAGCCCCTGAAACGCCCGACTCAGCAGCCACCCCCGCCGTCGGCGCCCCGCAGTAGTCCAAATTCAAGTTTGAGACTGACGCGCCTCGCTCACGCAGCGGGGCGTTTCTGCGAGAAAAACCCGCCAACCCGTAAGCCCCGCGGCCAGGTTCACCCCACAGCAAGAAGCTAGAGCTCAGCCGCTCACACCTTCAACACAATTCTGCTTGTACCCAACCCTCAGTAACCCCATCAGCCCTTTTCGGGAAGCCCACCCCGCTCGTCAGCGCCGAGTGCCCCATATCCGCCCGGTTTTTGTCAGATGTGGGAATCCTGTCATCCTGACGCCGAGCTTCGCTAAGCGCAAGAGCCTGGCCCAACCAACGTAGCGCAGCTCGCGAGTCGAATGGCGTCCGCGGTTCTTCCGCGTCCTACTTCATTTCTGAAAACTCCGTAGGATCCATGAACACTTCGTCAACCTGAAACGCTCCGTCCACTTTTTCGATCAAGGGCACAGCCGCATCTCGATAAGGAAGAAATTCCGGATCGGCATGCAGTGCCTTCCAGTTCTTCGTTGCATCGTCCTCACTGGCATGCGCAACCAGGTAGACAAATGTGTCCTTCCAGGCGGCGGGCGCGTCGCCGTTCGGCACCCAGTACCCAACCACCCTGAGTCCGTGTTTCTCCTGCAGTTTCGACACATCCTTAAAGACCGATTCGAGCGCAGGCACCTTGCCCGGCTCCGTGTGATAGACCATCAGCTCGAAGACGCGATTGCTGTCGGCCTTCACACCCTGCACGTGGGTCAGGTGGGCTGTCACCAGCGACCCGCAGGCAAAGGAAGCTATGGCCGTCGCGCACAGCTTCCATCCTCTGAATTTGCAGTTTGCAGTCATAGGCCAGATATTTACTCCGCGTCAGCGTCGATTGGCAAGGTGCGCCCGAAACGATGCTTGCGACGCAGTTTCCTTGCAGGGATCCATCAAGATCGTTCTGTTGTTTCCTGAGTCTCAGGCAGCATGTCGTTTCGGTATCCCGCTTGCCCTCGTCAGCGATTTTCGTTCGCCCGCCCTCAGATGCCCCCGAAACAGCGAATCCCGCCGCTTCGCCAGCTCCGCATTCACTTCCGCCCCAATCAAAATCGCCAGCGCCGTCAGATAAATCCAGAACATCAGCCCGATCACCGCGCCCATTCCCCCATACAACCGCGAATAATGCGCAAAATGATTCAGATAGAACGCGAGCCCCGCCGATCCTGCAAACCACAGCGCAATCGCCACAATCGCGCCCGGCAGTGTCGACGTAAACCGTTGCTTGCGTTTCGGCGCAAGAAAATACACCAGCTCCAGCGCCACCACGAACGCCACAAACACCGTCGCCACCCGGATCAGCGGCCACATTCTTTCCAACGACGCCGGCACCGGAACGACCGTCCCCAAAAAATGCCCGAAACCCGGCCCGGCGAGCAGCGCCAGAAGCGAGACCGTCAGCAGTCCCCCGCTCGTGCACGCCAGAATCAGCCCCTGCAGCCGGTCCCGCAGCCACCCCCGCGGCGTCGTGACGTCGTACGCCACGTTCAGTGCCGTAATCAGGGCCGTAAACCCGCTCGTCGTCGACCAAACATAGATTAGCAACCCGAACGACAGCATCCCCCGATGCGGAGTCAGCAGTCCCCCCACCATCTTCTCGACCATGGCCAGAGAATCCGCAGGCACCAGCATCGCCAGTACTCCCAGCAATTGAGGCAGCAAACCCGGGATCCGCAGCACCGAGAGCAGCGCCGACACCGCGATCAGCAACGGCACCATCGACAGCATCGACCAGAAGGAGAGCCCCGCCGCCACATCCAGCACGTCCGTCCGCACCAGCTCATGTCCGACGATGAAGCTCAGAGCCCGCG
>JBAVUB010000014.1:0-10793 GCA_049696575.1 Acidobacteriaceae bacterium
ATGATACTCGGGCCGGAGTGCTCCCCCGAGACGCTGATCGTTCGGGTAGCCGCCGGCCACCGCTCTTAGTCCTGATCTGAGGCCTATGGCCGCGGCGTGTGCAGGCCGAGGGCGTTGACGATGTCCGGATCGGGCGTGGTGACGCCGTTGGCTTTGGTGACGACGCCAAAGTCGGTTTGATAATCCCACATCGCCCAGCCGATGTGATTTTTCTCCAGCGCCACACGCATATCGTGCAGCCATTGTGCGCGGTCCGCAGGCGGGGCGTAGAGACGCAGGACCCCGAACTCGCCGCAGTAGACGGGTACGTGATGCAGGGCTGACCATTTCGCTGCGAAGTCAATCATGTTCTCAACGCGCGCGGCATCCCAGCGGCCTTCGCCGTATTCATCGAGAAAAAACTGGCCGGATAACGTTGGCTCCTCATCGAGCTTGGGTGCGACGGCTTCGGGCGTCGAGGGGTAGGGAATCGCGCGCTCGGGGCGGACTTCGGTGCTGGTCCAGGTGGCTCCCTGATGGGTGAAGGGGAAGGGCTCGTAGTCGTGGAAGGTGTAAATGATGTTGGGATCGGCGAGCGGCTCAAGGACGAGCAGATCGCTGAGGCTGGACCAGTGCGCACCGGAGGCGATGACGGTGTTGTTGGGGGCGGCCTGGCGGATGGCGTCGACGACCGAAGCCTGAATGCCGTGCCAGCGGTAGGAGTCACTCTGCTCGGGCTCGTTCATGATTTCGAAGAAGAAGTGCTCGGGGTCGGCTGTCGCGAAGTGGGCAGCGAGCGCGCGCCACAGCGAAACGAAGCTGCTCACGCCGGTCGAGCCCTGGAAAAGCTCGGCTTTGTATTCGCTGCTCGGGTGGATGTCGATGATGACGGAGAGATGGTTGTCGAGCATGACTTTCACGACGCGATCGAGCTCGGTCATGAAGGGCGTCTCCGCGCCGGCGTGCTGCCACGCGACCAGAGGGGCGGCGTCGATGGAAAGGCGGCAGTGATCGAAGCCCAGCTTCGCGATGAGTTCGATGTCGTCGGGGGTGGTGAAGGTTTCGAGACGATGGATGGAGTAGTCATTCGCCTGCGCGAACCACATGCTGGTGTTGATGCCGCGCTGCAGATGCTGGGCGCGGGCGAAGGCGAGGGCGTTCTGAGCGGTGTCGTCCTGAGCGATGACGGGAAGAGCGGCAAAAAGGGAAGCAAGAAGCAGAATGACGGAGCAGCGATGAGAGGACCGCATACGCGCAGTTTAATCCTGCGAACCGCGAAATTGAGAGGATGACGGTGAGATATGCTGACGTTTGCGAAACTCAGGTCATGACGCAGGTTCGCGGCCCGCGGGAGCGAGCGATGAGGCGAGTTCGGCGCAGGCGGTGCGCGCGATGTTCGACCGCATTGCGCCACGCTATGACCTGCTGAACCATGTGCTCTCGTGCAATGTGGATCGCACGTGGTGGTGGCGGACGGCGCGGCGGTTCCGGCACATTCTGGAGCGACCCGAAGCGAGGGTGCTGGACATTTGCTGCGGCACCGGCGACATGACGATGGCGCTGCTGCGGCGGCGTCCGGCGAACGCCGAAGCGGTGATCGCTGCGGATTTTTCGAAGGAGATGCTGGCGCGGGCGCGAATGAAGCTGGCCGGGCGCAGAGCTGAAGTGGTTGAGGCCGATGCGCTGCACTTGCCGATGGCGGACGGGTCGCTCGACCTGATCACGACGGCGTTCGGGTTTCGGAATCTGGCGAACTATCAGGCGGGGCTGGTGGAGTTCTTTCGGGTGCTGGCGCCAGGTGGGGAGCTGGGAATTCTGGACTTCAGCGAGCCGCGCGGGATGATGGGGAAGGTTTTCAGGTTCTACTTTCGGCGGGTGCTTCCGGCTGTCGGGGCGCGCATTTCAGGAGACGCTGTGGCTTACGGATATTTGCCCAGTTCGGTGGGGAGATTTCCGGCGCCTCTGGCGATGCTGGAGCTGATGCGGGGGGCGGGGTTCGTCGATGTGTCCTGGACGCCGTACACGTTTGGGATCGCGGGGCTGTGGCGCGGGGCGAAGCCGGAGAAATAACAAGTTTGCGAAGCGGAGCGGGGGTGCAGTGCCGTTTTGGTCCAGAGGCAGTACCTAAGGAGTGGAAGTCAAGCAATTAGTTGTACCGGCAGCGCTCGGCGCGGGCATACGCTGCTTGCTGTGGGGTGAACCTGGCCGGAACAGCTTTTTTGGGGGAGGCTGGCGCCGGCAGTGGAGTCGGGGTGGGGGCCGGGGCCGCCCACTCGAGCCGGGAGGGCCTGGATAGGCCACTTTCGCGGGTCGCTGTAGGCTGGAACTGAGCATGTCGAGCGCCACCATTCCGGGATCGTCCCGCGCCAGCGCGGAGAAGCGGTCGGTAACCCTGGTGTCGGTGGCATCGGCGCTGACGATGACGGTGCTCAAGGCGACGGTGGGCGTTCTGACGGGCAGCCTGGGAGTGCTATCGGATGCGGCGCATTCGGCGCTGGACCTGATCGGCGCGCTCCTGACATTCCTCTCGGTGCGCGTATCGGAACGGCCGGCGGACTGGGACCATCCTTACGGGCACGCGAAGGTCGAGAACATTTCCGCATTCGTGGAAACCGGATTGATGGCGGCGTCGGCGCTGTGGATTTCCGGCGAAGCGATCAGCCGCATCTTCTTTCATCCTGTCGCGTTGCGTTATTCGATATGGCCATTCCTTGTGATGGGGGCTTCGATCGTCGTGGATCTGTGGCGGTCGCGTCGGCTGAGCAAGGTTGCGAGCCGAACCCGGAGCGAGGCGCTGGAGGCCGATGCGCTGCACTTCGCGTCCGATATCTGGACCAGTGTCGCGGTAATCGTAGGCCTGTCCGCGTCGTGGCTGGGCACGGTGGAGCACGTGGCATGGCTGCGCTTCGCCGATCCGGGGGCGGCGCTGGTGGTCTCGGCGATGATTCTGGTGTTTGGATGGCGGCTGGCGTGGCGGGCGGTGGGCGCGCTGACCGACGCAGTTTCTCCGGAGCTGCACACAAAGATGCTGGAAGAAGTGCGGCGGACCGATGGGGTGCTGGGGATCGACCAGGCGCGGGTGCGGCGGTCGGGCAGCAGCTATTTCGCCGATGTGACTCTGTCCCTGCCGCGGCAGCTGACGTTTCAGCGCACCGAGGAGCTGGTGCGAGACGCGACGACAGCGGTGCAGCGGGTGCTGCCGGACGCGGACGTGGTGATTCATACCGTGCCGCGATCGACGGTGGCGGAGAGCCTGTTCGATCAGGTGAGAGCGGTGGCCGCGCGCAACAACGTGCTGCTGCACGATGTGAGCATCGAAGCGTTCGCCGATGGGCTGCACGTGGAGCAGCATATTGAGGTGAAGGAAACGGTTCCGCTGCTCGAGGCGCACCGCTTTGTGCGTGGACTGGAGGAACAGATTCGCCAGGAGCTGCCGCAGGTGGATTCGGTGCTTACCCATATCGAAAGCGAGCCGGCGACCATCGAAGCGCCCGTGCGCATCGAGCAGGATCGCCACATCGAAGAGTGCCTGCGCGATGCCGCGGCGAATGTGGCGGGGGTGGTGGACATTCACGAGATCAGCGTGGATCGCGTGGGGGAGCGGCTGCACGTGACCTGCCACTGCACGCTGCCGGACGCGATGGAGATGCGGCGGGTGCATGAATCGATCACGGAGCTGGAGCATCGCTTTAAGCTGGATTGTCCGGAGGTGGATCGGGTGCTGATCCACCCCGAGCCGGCATCGGATAATCAGCACCGGCAGTGAGGAGAATCAGGTGATTGCCAGCGTGGAGTGGAAGCAGGGCATGCTGTTCGACGGCAAATCGGAGAGCGGGCACGTGGTGCCTTTCGACGCCGCGGCGAATCATGCTAAAGGGCTGAGTCCGATGGAGGCGGTGCTGACGGCGTTGTGCGGCTGCACTTCAATGGACGTGGTGAGCATTTTGCAGAAGAAACGCGAGCCTCTGAGCGGGCTAACGGTGACGGCGAAGGCGGAACAGGCGGCGGAGCCTCCGCGGGTGTTCACCCACATTCATCTCACCTACAGGATTCGCGGGAAGGTCGCGCAGAAGGCGGCTGAGGACGCGGTCGCACTGTCGAAGAATAAGTACTGTTCGGTTTCGAAGATGCTGGAGAAGTCGGCCAAAATCGAATACTCGATCGAATACGAATCATGATTGGATTTTTCCGCTTCGTGCTGGTGATTTTGCTGCTGACGGTGGTGGCGATGACGTCGGCGCTGGTGACCATGCACTTTGCGATTCACGGCGGAGAAGTGTCGATCCCCGATCTGAAGGGGATGGATGTTGCCGATGCTGGGCAGCGGGCTGCGTCGCTGGGACTGACGATGCAGGTGGAGAACCGCCTGTATTCGGCGGATGTGCCGGCCGGGCGGGTTGCGAATCAATCGCCGGCGGCGGGGTCGATTGTGCGGCGCGGATGGCGGGTTTGGCTGACGGAGAGCCTGGGTCCGCAGAAGCTGGCGATTCCGGACGTGAAGGGCAGGGATCAGCGCTTCGCTACGATTGAGATTCGGCGCGCGGGATTCCAAACGGGCACAGTGGCGGAGATGCCGTGGCCAGGCACGCAGGCAGGCGCGGTGATCGCGCAGAGCCCGGAGCCGAATGCGTCGGGTGTCGAGAGCCCGGTGATGAATCTGCTGGTGGCTTCGGAGAATAACGGAACGGAACAGGCGGGCGGGTTGGTGATGCCGAATCTGGAGGGGCAGGTCTTCACCTCGGCGGCGCTGGCGCTCACGCGGATGGGCCTGCGTCTTGCGCCGGTGAAAGAGGAGGACATCCACGTCGGGTCGCCGGTTGTTGCGGGCGTGGTTCCCGTGAGCCCGCCCCAGATGTATCCGCCGGGAACCGTGATCGCGCAGAGTCCGTCGGCTGGCTCGCGGGTAGATGCGACGACGCCGATCGAGCTGACGGTGGCGAAGTGACACCGGTTGAGGCGGGCCGGCACAGTTTTCGGTAAACGATTTCCCGGAAACAAAGGGCGCTGGTAGAATGTCCGCTTGCTCCTCTTTGCCGCGCCTGCAGCTGCGGCTGCGGAGTCGTGACGTCGATGCTGGAAACCCTCAAGTCGCAGGTTCTCGAAGCCAACCTCGAGCTGGTCCGGCGTGGGCTGGTGCTCTCAACCTTTGGCAACGCGAGCGGCATCGATCGGACGCAGGGGCTGGTGGCGATCAAGCCCAGCGGCGTTCCGTATGAGAGCCTGACCGCGGACGACATGGTGGTGAGCGATCTGCAAGGCAAGATTATCGGGAGCCGGCTCAAGCCCTCGTCGGACCTCGACACCCATCTGGAGTTGTACCGTGCATTTCCAGCGATCGGCGGCGTGGTCCATACGCATTCTGAATTCGCGACGGCCTGGGCCCAGGCGGGGCGGGAGATTCCAGCGTATGGAACCACGCATGCGGATTATTTTTACGGGCCGGTGCCGCTGACCGAGGTGCTGAGCGCGGAAGAAGTGGGCGGCGATTACGTGCTCAACACCGGCAAAGCCATCGTGCGGCGATTCCGCGGCCTCGATCCCGTAGCCATGCCCGGAGTGCTGGTGGCCGGGCACGCGCCCTTTGCCTGGGGGAAGGACGCGATGGAAGCCGCGTATCATGCGGTGGTGCTCGAGGCAGTGGCACGGATGGCGTTCTATACGGCGACACTGAACCCGGAGCAGGGAGGCATCTCGCAGGCATTGCTCGATCGGCACCATTTCCGTAAGCACGGCGCAAAGGCCACTTACGGGCAGGGCACCTGAACCCGGAAGCAGAGTTTCCCTCGCTCTGATTCCCGCACTTGTTGGCACACCGAGGATCGATCAGGAATGTCACTCGCATCGGTACCTGCCGCAGCGCTGGCCGCTTTTTTCCAGACGCCGGTCCCGCAATCGCTCGTTCACCTGAGCGGAATCGATATCGCCATCATCGCGATTTATTTCGCGATGGTGATCTACATCGGTTTCTATCTGAAGAACGCGGCCAACACGAGCGAAGAGTTCTTCATGGCGGGGCGCGAGATGACCGCGTGGATCGCCGGGTTGAGCTTCGTTTCGGCGAACCTGGGGTCGCTGGAGCTGATGGGCTGGGCGGGCTCGGCTTATCAGTACGGCATTCTGGCGACGCACTGGTACTGGATCGGCGCCATTCCCGCAATGCTTTTCCTCGGCATTGTGATGATGCCCTTCTACTACATCTCGAAGACGCATTCGGTGCCGGGCTATCTGCACCTGCGGTACGGCGATGGCGCGCGGGGGCTTTCGGCAGTGTGTTTCGCGTTCATGACGGTGCTGATGAGCGGCATCAATATGTATTCGATGGCCCTGGTGATGAAGGTGGTGCTGGGCTGGGACCTGAACTTCTCCATCTGGGTGTCGTCGATCACGGTGGCGATTTACGTGGCGCTGGGCGGGCTGCGGTCGGCCATCTTCAATGAGATTCTGCAGTTCCTGCTCATCTGGCTTGGCGCGCTGCTGATTCCGATCATGGGGCTGATCGAGGCAGGCGGATGGACGAACCTGAAGGCGCAGATCGCCGAGCGCATGGGCACCATGGCCTACACGCAC
This sequence comes from Acidobacteriaceae bacterium, assembly GCA_049696575.1. Taxonomy (GTDB): domain Bacteria; phylum Acidobacteriota; class Terriglobia; order Terriglobales; family Acidobacteriaceae; genus Palsa-343. The sequence goes on from JBAVUB010000014.1 coordinate 6,547, forward strand.
CTGTGGTCGACTACCGCGCACTTTAAAGACAATCCGATGGGCATTCACTGGACGGGGCTGGTGTTCGGGCTGGGGATTGCAATTAGCTGTGGGTATTGGACGACGGATTTCCTGGTGGTGCAGCGGGTGCTCTCGGCGCACAATCTGCGCGCGGCGCGCATGGCGCCCATCATCGGCGCCGGCTTCAAGATGATGGTGCCCTTCATCGTGATCCTGCCCGGACTGCTGGCGCTGTCCGTGCTGCCGTTTCATCTGGTTCCGCAGAACCTTGCCGTGGCTACCGGCCAGCACAGCTACAACGAGGTGCTGCCGCTGATGCTGGTGCGCTACTGCGGACCGGGCTTGCTGGGCCTGGGCGTGACGGCGCTGATCGCGGGTTTCATGAGCGGCATGGCCGGCAACGTGAGCGCCTTTGCCACGGTGTGGACCTACGACATCTACGGCGCGTTCATGAATAAGAAAGCCAGCGACAGTCACTATGTTTCGATGGGGCGCTGGTGCACGTTTATCGGCGTGCTGATTTCCGTGGGCACCGCGTATCTGGTGCAGCACGCGGCCAGCATCATGGATTATGTGCAGGCGCTGTTCAGCTTCTTTATCGCGCCGTTGCTGGGCACGGTGCTGCTGGGCATGCTGTGGAAGCGGGCGACCAAAGCCGCGGGCTTCTGGGGGCTGCTGTCGGGCACGTGCACGGCCATCGGATTGTTCCTGTGGGTGCACTTCAATCCCGCGGCGTTGCGCTATGTGGCGCTCTCGCCGGACGCCAAGGTGATGGCCGAGGACATGTATCGGGCGCTGTGGTCCTGCCTGGTATGCGTGATCGTCACGGTGCTGGTGAGCCTGGTGACCCAGCCGCGGCCGGTGGAGGAGCTGGCAGGGCTTGTTTACGGAGCGTCGACCATTCCCAAAGAGCACGACGACCACTGGTATCAGAAACCGATTGTGTGGGCGAGCGGGATCGCAGCGGTCTTCGTAGTGCTGAACATCATCTTCTGGTAGGAGGCAACGCATGCGCGGGCATATTCAGATCTGGTTCTTCAGTGGCATCCTGCTCACGGTCTACGGCGTGCTGATCGCGGGGACGGGGCTGTGGGAACTCGGACATCCACCGTCTCAGGAAACGGTGCTGTGGCAGCTGCACGCGCCTATCTGGTGGGGCGCCATGATGGTTGTGGGGGGACTGTTCTACGTCGTGCGGTTTCGTCCCCGTTAACGGTACAGAAACGAATTGATTTGCATCATCTGAGAAAATCCACTTATGACGAAGCCATTGACATTCGGATTGATCGTGGGGAACCGGGGATTTTTCCCCGACCATCTGGCCAAAGAGGGCCGGGAAGAGATGTTGGGGGTGCTGGGGAAGGCCGGCATCAAAGCCATCACGCTCGAGCCGGAGCAATCGAAGTTCGGCTCAGTGGAGACGCACGACGACGCGATCAAATGCGGCGATTTGTTCCGGGCACACCGCGACGAGATTGATGGCATCATTGTGACCCTGCCGAATTTCGGCGACGAGCGCGGGATCGCCGATTCGATTCGCTATTCGACCCTGCAGGTGCCGGTGCTGGTGCAGGCGACGCCGGACCGCCGCGACGATATGAAGATCTCGGACCGCCGCGACAGCTTCTGCGGGAAGATGTCGGCGTGCAACAACCTGATGCAGTACGGGATTCCGTATTCGATCACGGCGAAGCACACCGTGCAACCGAGTTCGGCGGAGTTTGGGAAGGATCTGGACTGGTTTGCGAAGGTCTGCCGGGTGACGAACGGGCTGAAGAAGCTGCGCATCGGAGCGATCGGCGCGCGTCCGCAGGCGTTCAACACGGTGCGCTACAGCGAGAAGCTGCTGGAGCGGTATGGGATTTCGGTGGTGACCCTGGATCTGTCGGATATCTTCGGCGCGATCGGGCGGATGAAGGACGATGAGCCGGACGTGAAAGCGAAGCTGGCGGCAATTCGCGCCTATGTCAACACGAACAGCGTGCCGGAAGCGGCGCTGATCAAGATGGCAAAGCTGGGGATTGCGATCGAGCGCTTCATGAAGGACACGCACTGCACGGTGAGCGCGGTGCAGTGCTGGACGTCGCTGGAGGAAAACTTCGGCGTCGTTCCCTGCACCGTCATGAGCATGATGAGCGAGAGCCTGCTGCCGGCGGCCTGCGAGACGGACGTGATGGGGACGGTTTCGATGCATGCGCTCGCTCTCGCGAGCCAGACGCCGAGCGCGCTGCTGGACTGGAACAACAACTACGGCGACGATGAGAACAAGTGCGTGTGCTTCCACTGCTCGAATCTGCCCAAGCATTTCTTCCAGGACGTGGTGATGAACTTCCAGGAGATCATAGCCGGGACGGTGGGCAAGGAAAACACGTTTGGCACTTGCTATGGGCGGGTGAAAGCCGGTGCGATGAGCTACGTGCGCTTCTCGACCGACGATTATCGCGGGAAGATTCGCGGGTATATCGGCGAAGGCGAGTTCACCAGCGATCCGCTGGAGACGTTCGGGGGAGCAGGCGTGGCGAAGATTCCGCACCTGCAGAAGCTGCTACACGAAATCTGCGAGCAGGGATTTGAGCACCATGTCGCGGCCAACTTTTCCCAGGTAGCGGCGCCGGTGTACGAGGCCGCAACCCGGTATCTGGGCTGGGAGATGCACTGGCACGAGCGGGGCAGGGATTAGGGAGTAGGCAATACGGAATAGGGAAGCGGCCGGATGACCGGCCGCTTTTTCGCTGCCGGCAGGAATGTCAGGAACCGCTGTTCAGTGCCAGGCCGATCAGGGTCTTTTGTTCCAGTTCGTGCGCCTTGGCGGAGCCGGTAGCGGGGCTGGCGGCGGCTGATCTTTTCACGCTAAGCACCTGGCGGTCGCCGGCGAGGCGGCGCAGGCGGGGCATGACGAAGGCGAACGCGCCCATGTTGGCCGGCTCCTCCTGCACCCAGACGATTTCGCGCGCAGCGGGATGCTCCTCAATAGCGGCCTTGAGCTCGGCTTCCGGCCACGGATAGAGCTGGTCGAGGAAGAGGATGCCGGTGGTCGTGTCTTTGCGCTTCGCACGCTCGACGCGCAGCTCGTGGCCGATTTTCCCAGTGGCCAGCAGAAGGCGCTGCGCATTTTCGATCTGGGTTTCCGGCAGCACAGGTTGGAAGCGTGGCAGGGAGAAGTCTTCAATACGCGACAGCGCATCGGGGTGACGCAGCATGCTCTTCGGAGTGAAGACGACGAGCGGCTTGCGCCAGGAGCGCAGTGCCTGACGGCGCAGCAGGTGGAAATACTGCGCGGCGGTGGACGGCTGGCAAATCTGAATATTGTCACGCGCCGCGAGCTGGAGGTAGCGCTCGATGCGGGCGCTGGAGTGCTCAGGGCCCTGGCCTTCGTAGCCGTGGGGCAACAGCAAGGTGAGTCCGCTGAGCAGGCCCCACTTGTCCTCAGCGGCGGCGATGAACTGATCGATGACGATCTGCGCGCCGTTGGCGAAGTCGCCGAACTGCGCCTCCCACAGCACCAGGGCTTCCGGGTAGTCGCGGCTGTAGCCGTACTCGAAGCCCATCACGCCGGCCTCGGAGAGGATTGAGTTGTAGACGCTGAAGCGCGCCTGGTTCGGATCGATGTGGTTGAGCGGAATCCAGTGCTGCTCGTTTTCGATGTCGATGAGCACGCTATGGCGCTGATTGAAAGTGCCGCGCTGGCTGTCCTGGCCGCTCAGGCGCACGGGCGTGCCGTTGAGCAGCAGCGAGCCAAACGCGACGGCTTCGGCCATGCCGTAATCGAAGGGATGCTGCCCGCGTCCCATGCCGGCGCGCTGTTCGAGCAGCTTTTTGATCTTGGGATGAATGTGGAAGTTCGCGGGATACGAGGCCAACTTGTCGGAGATAGTTTGGATCGTGTTGCGATCTAAACCGGTGCCCACTTCAAGTTCAGCGCGATACGGACCGCCCTGGTAGCGGCTCCAGTACTCAGGCATCTCGACCAACATGGGCTTTTTGCGGACGGTGGTGGCTTTCTTCTGCGCGTCTGCGAATTCGGCCTGGAGTTCTTCCACCGTCGCGGAAATGTCGACGCCGATTTGCTTCGCGTAGAGCTCGTAGAGCGGCGGATGGTTTTTGATCTTCGCGTAGCGCAACGGCTGGGTAACGGTGGGGTCATCGACTTCGCTGTGTCCGTGGCGGCGATAACCGATGAGGTCGATGACGACGTCGGTGTGGAATTGGTAGCGATACTCCGCGGCGAGGGTAGCGATGCGTACGAC
>JBAVUB010000015.1:0-2810 GCA_049696575.1 Acidobacteriaceae bacterium
GGCCAATGCGGCGTTCAAGGTGTGGGGTCCCCGGCGCGCCTGCAGTTGGCGCCTTGGGGCGTAGATGCGGGGTCCCCGGCGCGCCGGGTTGCACGGGATTGGGGTCCGGTCTGGCGGGCTCAACAGGGTCTGAGGCCATGTTCTGCCTTTGTATCAAATCGCATCACGATTACACTGACAATTCAGGACCATGTCTCTCCAGACCCCACCCCAACCCCATGCCCTTCGCGGCGCGTCTGCGCTGATGCTCACCTGCGCGCTCGCTTTGGTGACTTCCGCCCAGGCTGTTCCGTGGCGCACGCAGATCGCCGCCTCACCCGATGCCCAGACCCTTCCCGAGGATCGCGGCGCCGACGGTCTCGTGCAAACGCTGCGCAAACTCGACACCTGGGGCAGCCTCATGTTCATCGTCGCCCATCCTGACGATGAGGATGGAGGCATGCTGGCGTATGAGTCGCGCGGCTTTGGCGCGCGCACCGCCATCGTGACGCTGACCCGCGGCGAGGGCGGGCAAAATGCCATGTCCGGCGAAAGCTACGATGAGCTGGGGCTCATCCGCACCAACGAGCTGCTGCTGGCCGATCAGTATTCGGGCTCCGAGCAGTTCTTTGCCACCGTCGCCGACTACGGCTTCTCCAAAACCATTGACGAAGCGCACCAGCAGTGGGGGCACGATCGCGTTCTCTGCGACGTGGTGCGCGCCGTTCGCGAGTACCACCCGCTGGTCCTCGCTTCGACTTTTACCGGGAACATCACCGACGGCCACGGACACCATCAGGTTTCAGGCGAGGTCAACGAGCAAGCCTTTACGGCGGCCGGCGACCCCAAAGTGTGTCCGGATCAGATCGCCGCCGGCCTGCGCCCGTGGTCGCCGCTCAAGGTCTACGCGCGCGTCCCATTCTTCGCGCCCAGCAGCAAAGGCATTTTCGACTACGCAACGAACAAATGGTCGCCCGCCCGCTTTTATGACTACGTCGCGAAGCAGTGGAGCGATACTTTTCCCGCCGCCTCGCTGGAGATTCCTGAAGGCACCTGGGATCCGATCCTAGGCGAGTCGTATGCGCAGATCGCCCGCACCGGATGGAGCCAGCAGAAATCGCAGAATGGCGGCGGCACGCTGCCTTTGCCCGGGCCGTTCAGCGTCGGTTATCACCGCTACGGCTCCTCGGTGAAAGCCGCGGACAAAGAACAAAACTTCTTTGACGGCATCGACACCACGCTCCCCGGCATCGCGTCGCTGGTTCACTCCGGAAACACCGCGCCTCTGGTCGCGGCGCTGAACGACATCCATCACCACATCGCCACGGCGCTGCACAGCGACTGGCCTGCTCATCCGGAAAAGATTGCGCCGGAGCTGGCCACCGGCTACAAGGTGACGCAGCAGCTCATCGACTGGGTCAACGCCAGCGGGCTGAACGCCGACGACAAAGCCGCCGTGGAGCACGAGCTCAACATCAAGCTGGCGCAGTTCAACACCGCGCTGGCGGAATCGCTCGGCCTCGAGGTCAATGCGCTGGTGATGCCGCGCACGGCGACCGGAGTCAACTTTGGTCCGCCCACGGTGCCCGAAGACACGATCACCGCCGTCACGCCGGGTTCGGAAATCGATGTCCGGGTCCACGTCACGGCAGCGCCGTTCTGGGGACCCTCGCAAGAGGGCCTGCAGCTCACCCGCACCTGGCTCGATCAGCCCGATGGCAGCGCCTGGGAGATTACCCGCATCGGCGCGCCTGGCCTCGACGAAGTCTCCAGCAATTCGGGCGACGCCATTTTCCGCGTCTATGTTCCGCGCAATGCCGCGGTCACGCGACCGTACTTCACCCGCCCCAACACCGAGCAGCCCTACTACGACATCAACGATAAGCGCTGGCTCACGTTGCCCTTCGCGCCTTATCCGCTGGCCGGCTGGGCCGAGTTCAAATACATGGGCGTGCCCATTCGCCTCGGCCAGGTCGTGCAGACGGTCCATCGCGTCCACGGAATCGGCGGCGTCTACCAGCCGCTGGCGGTCGTGCCGCAAGTGTCGGTGAACCTCCCCGCCCAGGCTGGCGTCGTTCCGCTCGGCACCGCGACCATCCCCTTCGCCGCCACCGTCAGCAACCAGCAACAATCCGACGCCGACGGCACTGTGAAACTGACTCTGCCCGACGGCTGGACCGCCGACCCCGCCGAGGTGCCGTTTCATCTCACCCCTGACAGCAACGAGGCGATCCGGTTTACGCTCCATCCCAGCCAGCTCGCCGGACAGAACTACGAAATCGGGGTCGCTGCCGAAATCGGGAGCACCCGCTTCACCGAGGGCTTAACCGTCGTCGGATATCCCGGCCTGCGTCCTTATTATCTGTATCGCCCATCCACCTACCGCCTGCGCGCCGTCGACGTAAAGCTGCCGCCGGATCTGAAGATCGGCTACATCATGGGCACCGGCGACGACGTCCCCGAGGCGCTCGCGGAAATCGGCGTCCAGCCGCACCTGCTCACCGCGACCGATCTGGCGGAGGGCGACCTGTCCGCGTACGACGCTATCATCGTCGGCATCCGCGCGTATTCCTCCCGCCCCGACCTGGCTGCGGCCACGCAACGGCTCTTCTCCTACGTCCGCGACGGGGGTACTCTCCTGGTCCAGTACCAGAGCGTCCAGTTCCCTGCTCCGTATGAACTAACCCTGGGCCGCAATCCCGAGAAAGTCGTCGACGAGCACGCCCCAGTGACGCTTCTCCATCCCAACAGCAATGTGTTCACCTGGCCGAACCACATCACTTCCTCCGACTTCGACGGCTGGGTCGAAGAGCGTGGTCACTCGTTCCTGG
>JBAVUB010000016.1:0-2922 GCA_049696575.1 Acidobacteriaceae bacterium
GGCGGGCGGGATGCCGGCGATGCGGGCGGAGACGCTGGAGCGGGTGAGCGGGGAGATTGGGGCTCGGCGGGTGCGGGCGTGAGTGGGCGCCTGGGGCTGAGGGTGGGTCGCTCTCGACGGGCAGCACAGAATACGATGATCGCCGAGACTGAGGAGGTCTTGTGCGGCTGAACATCGCGACTCTGGCGGCGGTGACGCTCACCTTGTTGCTGTTTGCGTGGTTCTCGCGGGATGTTTCGTGGACTGCGTGGCGGATTGCGGGATTGACCATCGCCGTGCCGTCATTTGTGCTGTTCGTGGCAGCCCGCATTCAACTGGGGAGCGCGTTCAGTGCGCGGGCGAAGGCGACGACGCTGGTGACCACGGGGATCTATTCCCGCATTCGTAACCCAATATATGTTTTCGGAGCACTGGTAATCACCGGTCTTATTGTTTTTGCGCACCGGCCATGGCTGCTGCTGGTTCTTGTGGTCCTGCTTCCTCTGCAGATCTATCGGAGCCGAAGAGAGGAGCAGGTGCTGCGGGAGAAGTTCGGGGAAGCGTACGACGAGTACAAGCGGAAGACGTGGTTTTGAGGGCGTGAGCTGAGATGGGGACGGTGGGACGAGAATACGGCGAGGCGGCACATTTGTAATCGCGGGCCGGACGATATAGCTTCGCATCTGAACGAAAAATGGCCCATATACCGACATCGCAGGAAAGGCGGGCGCTGGGGCGGGCTCGGCGCAAGCAGGTTCCCCGGCAGGATCATGCGCGGTGGGATGCGAAGCTGCGGCAGCACAATCCGATTGTGCTGGTCGAGGAGTCGATGCGGGGGCGGGTACCGCAATTGGTGACGCTGAAGTACGAGCGGATGCTGGCGTCGCCGTTTGGGTTCTTTCGCGGAGCGGTGCCGGTGATGGCGGCGGACATGGCGCTGCTGCCGCACACGAGCATCGTGAACCAGCTTTGCGGTGACGCGCACGTGCGGAACCTCGGGGCGTTTGCGGCGCCAGATGGGCGGCTGCTGTTCGACATCAACGATTTTGACGAGACGATACGGGGGCCGTTCGAGTGGGACCTGAAGCGGCTGGCGACGAGCCTGGTACTGGCAGCGCGGGAGACGTGTGTACCGGGGGAGAAGGGTAAGGATGCGCGCATTGCTGTGGCGAAGTTTGTGGCGCGGTACCGGAAGCTGATCGGGACACTGTCGCGGATGCCGGTGATCGAAGTGGCGCGGTACCAGGTGCATCGGCTGCAGAGGATCTCGCCGGTTTCGAATGCGCTGCTGAAAGCGGAGCGGGCGACGCCGCTGCACACGCTGGACACGCTGACGGTGGCGACGAAGAAGGGGCGCGTTTTCAAGGAGGAGCCGCCGTTGCTGCGCAGACTGACGCCGCAACAGGCGCGGCCGGTGCTGGCGTCGGTGAAGGCGTATCGGGAGAGCCTGCAGCCGGAACGGCAACATTTTCTTTCGCAGTACACGCCTCTCGATGTGGCGTTCAAGGTGGTGGGGACGGGGAGCGTGGGGCTGCGGGATTATCTGATTTATATGGAGGGGAACGGGGCGCGGGACCCGCTGTTTCTGCAGATCAAGGAGGAGCCGGAGTCGGCGTATGCGCCGTATCTGCCGGGGTCGGCGACGAGCGCGGGGCATCAGGGATGGCGCGTGGTGGAGGGACAGCGGGCGATGCAGTTCCAGTCGGATTCATTTCTGGGGTGGACGACGATCGCGAATCGGGATTACCTGGTGCGACAGCTGAACGATCACAAGGGGTCGATTGAGATTGACGATCTGGCGGGGCAGGGGCTGATCGATTACGCGGAGATGTGCGGGGAGTTGCTGGCGCGGGGACATGCGCGGTCAGGGGATGCGTGTTTGATCGCAGGATATTTGGGGAATGGCGAGAAGTTCGGCGCGGCGCTGGGGAAATTTGCGGAGGCGTATGCGGACCAGACGGAAGCGGACTGGAAGGAACTGAAGAGAAGCCGGTAGCCTGTCGCGAAGATCAAGAAGGAAGAGCAAAAGGCCAGCGGACACCGAGCGGGAAGGCGAGATGAAGGCCTGTGAGCGTGCGAGAATCGGTGCATGAATGAACTGGCACTAACATTCATTGGGGACAGCGCGCATACGCCGCCGCCGCATATCCTGGAAAATTTGAGTGAGGAGCTGGCGCACCGCAAGATTGCGGGCGCCCCGCACAGCATCTATGCCGAGGTGTGGCATGCGGCGTACTGGCAGGATGTGATGCTGGGGCGGGTGCTTGGTCGGGGGACGGCGTCTCCGGAACACAACGCGATGAGCTTTCCGGATGAGGCTGCGGTGCGGGCCGAGGCGTGGGCGGAGTTGTGCGGGCGGTTTTTGAGCGGCGCAGAGGAGGCGGCGGCGATGGCGGACGGGGATGCGCAGAAGCTTGAAAGCGTGGTGCTTTGTCCTTCACCGTCGAATCCGACGCGGAGGATGACGGTTCGCGAGCAGCTGGAGAGCTTCGCCGCGCACAACGCCTATCACCTGGGACGCGTGGTGCTGCTGCGGCAGCTGCTGGGGAGTTGGCCGCCGCCATCGGGCGGGCTCACGTGGTGAGAGACAGCGAGGAGCGGCTAGAAGAGACAATGAGCGAGAAGCTTTTAGCGAGAAGCTGTTAGCCAAGGGTGAGCAAACGGCCAGCGGGAGGCGGGATGACGAAGCGGGGCGTGTTGGTGGTGGGAGTGTTGGTTGGGGCGCTCGTGACTGTTGGCGAACGCGCGAGGGTCGCGATGGCTGCCGGTCCGCAAGCGTCGAATGCGGCGAGTGCGGATGATGAAGCGCGGGGCAAGGCGTGGTGGGCGCACGTGCGGGTGCTGGCCGACGATTCGATGCGGGGGCGGATGACGGGCAGCCCGGATTTCTTGCGGGCGGCGGCGTATGTGGTGCGGAAGTTCCGGGCGTATGGACTGCAGCCG
>JBAVUB010000017.1:0-3256 GCA_049696575.1 Acidobacteriaceae bacterium
CGTCGATCGACCCCGGCGAAGAATAAGGGCTGGGCATGCCCAGCGTGGTCACGTTTTCCGCTCCCAGCGCACGTACGGCGATCACCGCAACCAGCGCGGAGTCGATGCCGCCGCTCAGCGCAATCACCACTTTTGAGAATCCGCATTTGCGCACGTAATCGCGTGTGCCCAGCGTGAGCGCCTCCAGCATCGCCTCGTCTTCGTCGCCAGGCTGCTCGCGCATGTCGCCGGTCAGCGCGTCGAGATCCGCGAAGATCAGGTCCTCCTCGAAACTTTTCGCCTGCGCGATCACCTCGCCATCGGGCGCAATCACCAGACTCGATCCGTCGAAAACGAGGCTGTCGTCGCCGCCCACCTGATTCACCATCACCACCGGCACGCGATGCCGCTTCGCGATGGCCGCCAGCATTTCTTTGCGCAGCGCGCGCTTGTCGCGCCACCAGGGCGACGCGGAAATGTTCAGGATGAGCGAAGCCTCCTGCTTCATCAGCTCTTCGACGGGATCGACGTTATAGAGCCGATTCTCCCAGAAGCTTTTGTCGTTCCACGCATCTTCGCAAATCGTGAGCGCGGTCGACTGCCCATCGACGTCGCAAAGGCGTTGCCGCGCGGCGGGCGCGAAGTAGCGCTGCTCGTCGAAAACATCGTAGTAGGGCAGCAGCAATTTCGACTGGACAAACTCCACGCGCCCCTGACGGACCAGCGCGGCGGAATTCCTCACGTGCTTCCCTGCCCCCGGTTCAGCCGCGGTCACATACCCAGCGATCACCGCGATAGGATCGTTCGCCGTAGCCCGGGCAATCTCGCACAGAGCCTCGCCGCAGCGCGCAACGAAGGCCGGTTTCTCCAGCAGATCGGCAGGCGGATAGCCACAGATGGCCAGCTCCGGAAACAGCACCAGGCCGGCGCCACCTTGCTGTGCCCTCCGCGTAAATGCGAGGATTTTTGCGGTATTTCCGCTGAAATCGCCGATGGTGGGATCGATCTGAGCGAGCGCGACCTTCACTCTTTTAGTGTAGCAACGAGCAAAAGGCTCTGGAGCATACTGGTTGTATGCCTTCCGTGATCCAAATACGCAATGTTCCCCCTGATCTCCGTCATGCCCTGAAGGCGCGGGCTGCGCTGGAAGGCATGTCGCTCTCGGAATATTTGCTCCGTGAGTTGCGTTCGTCCCTCGAACGTTCCACCCGGGACGAGATCAAGGCCAGGCTCGCGGGGCGGCAGCCAGTACAGCTACGTCCGGCCCCCGCAGCAGCTGTCCGCGCAGAGAGGATAGGCCCTTGAATGCATGGGTGACTCGCCGACCCTGAGTCTTTCTGTATCAGGGTGCCGCGCCGCACCCTGCTTCATAAGACTGGTCCCGCTACAGCTGCGGCAAAACCAGCGTGTCCAGTTCCAGGAACTGGCGAAGCACCTCATCGCTCGAGCGCTGCATTCCCTCCATCGTGCCGAAGAACTCCGCCCGCCCCTGATGCAGGAAAAGCACGCGATCCGCCAGCCGCTCCGCGAAGCGCATGTCATGCGTCACTACAATGCTGGTCAGGCGCAGCTGGTTCCTCAGCTTCTGAATCAGATCGCCGAGCAGGCGCGCGATCAGCGGATCGACCATCGTGGTGGGCTCGTCGTACAGAACCGCCTGCGGCTCCGCGGCCAGGGCGCGCGCAATCGCCACTGATCGCTTGGTGCCGGTCGAGAGGTCCGAGGGCAACAGGTCGATCATCTCCGCGACGCTCACCATCTCCAGCAGCCCGCGGACGATCTGCTGGATCTGATCCTCCGAGAGGCCGCGGCCTTCGCGCAGCGGGAACGCGACGTTCTCCCCGACGGTGAGCGAATCGAACAGCGCGCCGTTCTGGAAAACCATCGTGACTTTGCGGCGCACCGCCTGCATCTGCGCTTCGGTGAACTGCGTGATGTCCTCACCGGCCACGAGGATGCGCCCCGAGTCAGGGCGCAGAAAACCCATGATGAGCTGCAGAGAAACCGACTTGCCCACCCCGGAGCGGCCGAGGATGCAGAGCGTTTCGCCCGGCATCACGTGAAAATTGATGTCCTTCAGCACGTGCAAGCTGCCGAACGACTTCGAGACGTTCTCGAAGGCGATGTAGGGCGGCCGGTCCCCGTGACCGTTAGATTCCGCGATGACTTCAATGGGGGGTTCGGGGGGGGTGCCCACGCGGTTCGGTTGCCTCGCTTGTTGTCAGCTTACCCGTTCTCAGTGTTCTGCAGGGCGGCTTTTTGCTCCAGCCTGGCGCGCAGTAATTCGTAATCCGCCGGGGTATTCACGTTGCGGAACCACTCCGCCAAAGGTGGATGTGACGGCCACTCGCCCGGGAGCTGCGTGGAGGCGACCGCCTCCACGTCAAACACATCGAGAGCCTCGCCGACGCTGGCGGCCGCATCTTCGAGAGCAATCATCACCTTGCAGTCGCCCGCCGCCAGCGAGCGGCGCAGTCCGTCCAGCAGCCGCCTGCTGTAGACCGCGCAGAGTGGGTGGGTCCGGCCGCCGTGGCGCGGGATCGTCGCAACCGCATGGCTCCTCTCTGCGCGCGTCATCATCCAGCGCAGAAATCCACTCGGCAATCCGGGCAGGTCCACGGGAACAAAAACATTCAGATCGCTGTCAGAAACCGCAAGCGCCGCTTCGATCCCGGCGAGCGGACCACATTGCGGGAAATTGTCCGGCACAACCCCGGCGAAGCGCGCCAGATCGGGACGCGACCCGCAGAGGCGCGGACTCGAATCCAAACCGCGCAGCAACTCGAGCGCGTGATCCACCAACAGGCGGCCGTTCATCTCGAGGAGCGCTTTATCGCGGCCCATGCGCGTGCTTTCCCCTCCAGCGAGAACGAAGCCGTTCACCAGCTACGCCCCCTGGCAATACGGCTGGATGAGCGCGACGGCAGCTGCCGGGTCGTCCACCTCGACGACCAGCTGCCCATAGCGCTCGTCGCGCAAGTCAATCACGATGGTGTTCTCGGGATTGTGAACGTCCCAGAAGATGATCTTGCCCTGCTGGTAGAACGTTCCCGCGTGCAGGACGCCCGGAATGTCGGAGCCCATCAGCTTCAGCCCGTGCCACCAGCCGCGCGCGATCTCCGCGTCGGCGCGCACTCCGGTGATGTGCTGCACAGGAATTTCCAGCGTGCTTCTGAGCGCCCAGAGCTGATCGATTCCCCGCACATGCAGCACCAGCTTCCCTTCTGCCACAGACAGCTCGACCATGGTTCACCTCGCCTCTGGAATTCTAAACGGC
>JBAVUB010000018.1:0-16279 GCA_049696575.1 Acidobacteriaceae bacterium
CCCCAGCTCATCCACTCCGTCGAGCCCGAGTTCACTCAGCAGGCGCGCGCCGCGCATTTCACCGGCGTGGTCTCCATCGGGCTCATCGTGGACGCTCAGGGAAATCCGCAGGCCATTCACGTCGTCCGCCCGCTGGGCATGGGGCTCGATCAGAAAGCCATCGAAGCCGTGCGCCAGTACAAATTCCGCCCCGCTGTCTTCAAAGGCCATGCGGTCGCGGTCCAGATGGTCGTGGAAGTGGAGTTCCGGCTGTTCTGATCCTGGCAATCGAGGTGGTGAATGCCGATCCGGCAGTCTGCTGGGGAGGGCACAACGGTTCCTCCTCAGCGACTAGCCGGCTAATGCTGCGTATCCGCCGCCGATTCATTCACGCCCGTATGCATCTGCCGGACCTGTTGCGGGTAATAGCCGTGGCGCGTTCTCACAATCAGGTGGCCGTGGCCCGCCGCCTGCGCTTCCACCCGGACCGTCCGGTAGCCGCCCTGCGTGGCGGGCCGCGTGGAGTGATAGCCGACGGTGTACTGGTTGCGAATATCGAGCGCAACTTCGCGAGCGATCTGGTCCACTTCATCGATCGAGTTGGGGAAAAACGCCACACCTCCCGTATCGTCGGCCAGCGTCTCCAGCGCGTCGCGTGCGTGGGATGCTTCTCCCGGGCTCTCCGCGTCGTAAAGCAGCCCGATCGCGTAAACTACCGGACCTCCGAGGGCCTGCACCCGTTCCACGGTCTGCGCCAGGTTCAAGTGGGAGGCGTTGTCGTCGCCATCCGTAATGATCAGCAGCACCTGCTTCGGCCAGGCCGCGTTCTTCGATAGCTCGTCAGCCGAGGCCGCCACCGCGTCGTAGATCGCCGTGGTGCCGCGGGCATCGTAGCGCGCCAAACCTCGTTCCAGAGCGGAGAGATTCGACGTAAATCCCTGGTCGAGAAAGGCGCGATCGTTGAAATTGACGATAAACTCTGCGTCCCGCGGATTCGATTCACGCACCAGATCGAGCGCAGCAGTCTGCACGGCAGGTCTCTTGTAGCGCATCGAGCCGGAATCGTCGACCAGAATCCCCATGGAAACCGGCACATCTCTCCGCTCGAACGAAGTAATGGTCTGCGGAACTCCGTCTTCCCATACACGAAAATTCTGCGCGCCCAGATCGGTGACGGTCCGGCCCTTGTCGTCGATCAGAGTGCAGGCCAGCAGCACCTCGTCCACGTTCTCGTGCAGCGTGTATATATTGTTGCCCGACTTCTCCAACGGACGCCCAGCAGCCGTGGTGGCGGGCGCCACTGGTGTGGCCGCATCCGGAGACGCTACCGGATCGCGGTCCACCCGCAGATCCGGCTGAATCTCCCGCCGTGTGGGATCGGGGCTGGCCTGACTCTGCGGTGGCGCCGTCTGCGCCTGCACCGGCACAACCGCGCCTCCGATCAGGAAGGGCACAATGGCAAAACTCCAGTAAATCCTGCGCATTTCTGCATTTGTCATATCGCACATAGGACGAGCTGCGAGTCCTCGGGGGACTCCTCGCGCTATGAATTCAGATGCAGTTTTGGGGGATGCAGCATCTTCCCCGCCGGACGCTTCCTGCTAATCGCCGGCCTTTCCCATTCCTGCTACCCTTCGGCCATGGCCGTTCGCAAGATCGTCCACGTCGATATGGACGCTTTCTACGCCTCGGTCGAGCAGCGCGACGATCCGAAGCTGCGCGGCAAGCCTGTCGTCGTCGCCTGGCTGGGCAACCGCTCCGTCGTCTGTGCCGCCTCCTACGAAGCCCGCCGCTTCGGCATCCGTTCCGCCATGCCCTCCCTGCGCGCCGAACGCCTTTGCCCCGAAGCCATCTTCGTCCCGCCCGACTTCATCCGCTACCGCGCCGTCTCCCGCCAGACCCGCGACATCTTCCGCTGCCACACCGATCTCATCGAGCCGCTCTCCCTCGATGAAGCCTACCTGGACGTCACGGAAAACAAATGCGGCCTGCCCACCGCGACCAAAGTTGCCAGCGCCATCCGCCGCCAGATTCGCGACGAGCTGCATCTCACCGCATCCGCCGGCGTCGCGCCCAACAAATTCCTCGCCAAGATCGCCTCTGACTGGCGCAAGCCCGACGGCCTCTTCGTCATTCAGCCTGAAGACATCGACACGTTTCTGCCGCCTCTGCCCGTCGAGCGCCTGCCGGGCGTGGGTAAAGTCACCGCGGAAAGACTCGGGCGTTTCGGCATCCACACCGTTGGCGATCTGCGCGGCATGGAACTGGCCACCATTGAAAGCCACTTCGGACGCCATGGTCATCGCCTGCACGAGCTCGCCTTTGGCATGGATGACAGCGAAGTCGTGCCCGACCGCCCCACCAAATCCATCTCGGCAGAGGATACCTTCGAGCGTGACCTCGCCCTCGAAGACACCGAGGACGCCATTCGCCGCCTGGCTGAAAAGGTCTGGAACGCCTCCCGCAAAGAGACACGTATCCCTCGCACTGTGGTCCTCAAACTCAAGACTGCCGAGTTTAAGATCCTCACCCGCAGTCTCACCCCTGCCGAGACGGTGGCTTCCTGTGAAGAACTCACTGGAATCGCGCTCTCGCTCCGCCATCGCGTGGACCTTGGTCCATCGCAGCGCTTCCGCCTCATCGGCGTCGGCCTGCACAATTTTCACGATCCCGAAGACGCACCCGCTCAGCCCATCCTCTTCGACTAACGAAGTGGAGCTACCCGCTACGGGCTACTGGCTACTGGCTGCCTTCCTCGGCGGACGCACCACCAGGGGCACCACAATCGACACCAGCATGATCACCGCGATCACATGCAGTCCGTACGTAAACGACGACCCGCTCTGGCGCAGATGCGCGATCAGCAGCGGCCCGAAGGCGCTGGCGAAGCCCCACGCCGTCAGCATCAGCCCGTAAATGGGCCCGATATTCTTCGAGCCGAAGTAGTCCGTCGCAAACGCCGGCATCGTGCCGAATCCGCCGCCGTAGCACATCAGGATGATGAAGGTCACAACCGTCAGCATGCTCGCCTGATTGATGTTGGGCATCAACAGAAAAAGACCGGCCTGGCACAGGTACATCACCACGAACGTCCAGCGGCGCGTGATTCCGTCCGATACCCACGCCCAGAAAACCCGGCCCACCGCGTTCCCGATGCTGGCAATCCCCACCATCCCCGCCGCCGCGATCGCCGTGACCTTCGCAATCTCCTGGAACATCGGCGACTCCTGCGAGATCACCGAAATGCCGGCCGTCGTATTCAGGAATAACGCCAGCCACAGCGCCCACCACTGCCACGTCCCCAGCGCGCTGCCCAGCGTGTAATCCTGCAGCACGCGCTGCTTCACCTGGGTCTCCGTCGGCGTCCATCCCGCCGGCATATATCCCGCTGGCGGATTCTGCATGAACCACCCCGTGATCATCGTCACGATCAGGTAAGCAACGCCCAGGTACGCAAACGTGGGCAGAACGCCCACGCTCTGGATCAGCCGCGTCGCCACCGGCGCCGTCACCAGCGCCCCGGCGCCGAATCCGCCCACCGCCACGCCAGTGATCAAACCCCGCTTGTCCGGAAACCACTTCACCAGCACCGCGATCGGTACGATATATCCAAAGCCCAGCCCGATCCCGCCGATGACTCCGTACGAAAAATAAAGCCAATGCAGATTGTTCGCGGAGTAGCTGGCCAGGAATACTCCCAGACCGTAAAGAAATCCGCCTGTCAGCGCCACCGGCCGCGGCCCTGCCTTGTTCAGCCACAGCCCGCCCACGAACGCCGCAAAGCCCAGCACAAAAACGCAAATGGTGAACGTCAGCGTCACCTGCGAAATCGTCCAGTGAAACTGCTTCACCAGCGGAGTGCGGAACACGCTCCACGCATAGACGGCGCCCAGCGCCATCTGCATAAAAACCCCTGCAACCGCAATGCCCCAACGCCTTCCGTCTTGCATGTTCCCCCTCCAGGGATGGATGTTTCCGGGCGCAACCTCTGCTATTTCGGGCCGGGGGTACCCTTCATCTTCAACTGATTGCCCAGTGATTCAAGAAATCGATTGATGAGCGCCACGCTGCGGCGCAGTTCCTTGCGGCGAAACTGGCCCAGCAGCGCCAGCAGCCCAGGCGGCTCAATCACCGGCTTGCGCTCGCTGCTCAGCGTCTCACTTACCGCCGTTGCGTAACACTGCATCAGTTCCGGATTGATCGCCCCCAGCATTTTCCCCAGGATAATCGCGTTGCGCAGCGCGCGAATCGCTTCCGGCGTCTGTGTCGCGCCCACAGCGCTTTCCACCACCTTGTCGCCGGCGCTCAGCACCCCGCGCAGCACCTCAAACACGCGAGTCTCGTGTAACTGCTGCAGCAGCTCGTAAGAATCGAGCAGCGCCTCGGCGTGTTCCGCAGGCGCATTCTCCAGCCGGGTCAGCAGCTCCCTGCGCGCGTCGCGCGGCGGAATTTCGAGCGGTATTGGCTGTGCCATTCCGATCCTCCCTCGGCGACAACCCTGGTCCTGTATCCGAGAACCGCGTTCCTGAAGTCTGTGTCCTCTGTGGTGATATCAATCCGTTTTTGCAATCGGCTGAATCTGCACCAGCCCGTTGCCCGGCTCGTGATAATCCGCGCGCTTCCACTTGCGTTCCACTTCCACTCCGCTCTGTGGCGTGGGATGCCCGAATCGTGAATTCGTCCGCGGCAGCGGATTCGCCCCCTGCTCCGGCAACACCTTCATCTGCACCGAAGTCTCCTTGTACGCCGGCGTGTGCGTCACCTTATCCGTGTGGCTGCTCGTCAGCCGGTTCACCGGCTCATCGGTCGAGTTCATCGGCATGTACAACTCCATGCCCGTCACCCGCTCCGTCACCACCGCCTGCACCTTCACCTCGCCATAGCGCGATGTCAGCTCTACCCATCGTCCGCTGTCGATGCCCCGCTCCTTCGCCAGCTCTGGCGAAACCTCCACAAACGTCGACGGCGTCTTCTCGCGAATCCCTTCCGTGCGATACGTCAGGTTGCCTTCGTGGAAATGCTCCAGCAGCCGCCCGTTATTCAAATGCAGATCGAAAGTCGCATCCTGCTGGTCCGTCGGCTCCGACCACGTCAGCGGGAACAACTTCGCCTTTCCATCCGGCGTGTTGAATCGCTGCGTATACAGCAGCGGCTGATCGCTCCCATCCGCGGCCACCGGCCATTGCAGCGTGCGATAGCCCTCCAGCCGCTCGTACGTCACCCCCGCCATCATCGGCGTCACCGACGCTATCTCCTTATAGATCTCCGAGGGATGCGCGTAATTCCATCCCGCGCCCAGCCGGTTCGCCACGTCCATGATGATGTGCCAGTCCGGCCGGCTCTCCCCCAGCGGCTCAAACGCCGGATACAGCTGCTGGATCCGCCGTTCCGTACTCGTGAACGTCCCTTCCTTCTCGAGGCTCGGGCACGCCGGCAGGATTACATCCGCAAATCGGCACGTTTCAGAGAAGAAAATCTCCTGGATCACCAGGAAATCCACCTTCGCCAGCGCTGCGTCCACATAATTCGAGTTTGAATCCACCAGGCTCATCTCTTCGCCGAAGATGTACATCGCCTTCAGCTTCCCCTCGTGGATCGCGTCGATCATCTGGTGATTGTCCAGCCCCGGCTTCGGCGGCAGCTTCACGCCCCACGCTTTCTCGAACTTCGCCCGAATATCCGGATCGGCCACGCTCTGGTAGCCCGGAAAGTTATTCGGCATCGCGCCGTGATCGCTCGCTCCCTGCACGTTGTTGTGCCCGCGCAGCGGATATGCGCCCGTGCCCGGCCGCATGTAATTCCCCGTCGCCAGCAGCAAATTCGAAATCGCCGTCGACGTGTCCGACCCCATCGCGTGCTGGGTCACGCCCATCGCCCACAACGCGCACACACTCTTCGCCTCGACGATCATCCGCGCCACCTGCTCCAGCGTCTCCACCGGCAGCCCCGTACGCTGGCTCGCGAAATCCATCGTGAACGGCTCAAGGCTCTTCCGATACTCCTCGACCCCATTCACCCACTGTTGCAGAAATTCCGTCTTCGCCAGGCCGTTGTCGAAAATCCACCGCGTCACCGCGCTCAGCCAGATCAGATCCGTCCCCGGCCGTGGATGCAGGAATACGTCCGCCCGCTCCGCCATCTCATGGCGCCGCAAATCCGACACGATCAGCTTCCGCCCCCGCAGCTTGTGCGATTGCTTCACCCGCGTCGCCAGCACCGGATGGCTCTCCGCCGTGTTGCTGCCGATGATCAGCACCAGGTCGGCCTGCTCGATGTCCGAGATCGACCCCGAATCCCCGCCGTATCCCACCGTCCGAAATAAGCCAATCGTCGCCGGCGCCTGGCAGTAGCGCGAGCAGTTGTCCATATTGTTGGTGCCGATCACCGCCCGCGCCAGCTTCTGCATCAGATAGCTCTCTTCGTTCGTGCACTTCGACGAAGAAACAAACGCCAGCGCATCCGGCCCGCTTTCCGCCTTAATCTCCGCGAATTTCCGCGCCACCAGCGACAGCGCCTCATCCCATGTCGCTTCGCGGAAGCGCCCCCCTTCGCGAATCAGCGGCTTGGTCAGCCGATCCGGACTATTGACAAAATCCCATCCGAATTTGCCCTTGACGCATGTGGAAGTCCCGTTCGCCGGACCTTCCGCCGGCTCGACCTTTAATATGTGCCGGTCACGGGTCCAAATATCAAAGCTGCATCCCACCCCGCAATACGTGCACACCGTCTTCGTTTTTTTCGTCCGCGACTCGCGCATCGCCGCCTCGACTTCCGACAGCCCGAGAATCGCTCCGTACCCAACCTCGCCTTCCACCCCTTTAACCACGTCGATCATTCCCTGAATCGCCGGCTGCGGCAGCGCGGTAAAGAAGCCCGCCTCGCCCAGCATCGATTTCTCCATCAGCGCATTGCACGGGCAAACCGTGACGCAATGTCCGCACGAGACGCAGCTCGACTCGCCCACCGGCGCGCCGCCATCCCACAGCACCCGCGGATGCTCATCTTCCCAACGGATGCTCAGCGTCTCGTTCACCTGCACGTTTTGGCACGCTTCCACACAGCGCCCGCACAGAATGCACTGATCCGGATCGTAACGATAAAAGGGATTCGACTCGTCGACGGCGTACGGCTTGGGCCTGTACGGAATTTCCTGGTGCTCCACCTTCAGCAGCTTCGTGGTGTTGTGCACCGTGCAGTTACCATTGTTGTTGTCGCACACCGTGCAGTAAAGCAGGTGGTTGCCAAGAATCCTGTCGAAGGCCTCCCGCTGCGCCTTCTGCGCTCGCACGGACTCGGCCGCTACTTTCATCCCGTCCACAGCCGGGGTCGCGCAGCTCCGCACCAGCTTGCCGTCCGCCTCCACCATGCACGTGTCGCAGGTCTGGATCGGCCCCATCTGCGGGTGATAGCAAACCTGCGGCACTTCAATGCCGGCGCGGTTCATCACCTCCAGCAGCCGTTCCCCTGGAGTGAACCCACGCTCTGTCCCGTCGATGGTCAGTATCGCCATAGCAGACCGTTACCCGCTCGGGCGAACGAGATGCTATCACGGAACTGTAACAGTAAGTGTTAATTCGAATCGCGCCAGTCCCAAGCCGTATTGAGGTGTGATGCACAGCTACCGGCTACAGGCTACAGGCTACGGGCTTCTCCTAAGGCTGTCCCTCCGGCGTCGGGTTCCCCGCCGTGAACTCCGAGCAGCACGGCTTCGCCGCCGCAGAAAATTCCATCAGCTCCACCCGCGTCAGATCCGGGTCGTAAAAGTTGAACTGCCACTTCCCATCCCTCCCGATTTGCGGGCGCGGCGCAGCATCGCCCAGACGATCCTCCTCAAAAAGAGTCGTCACCGTCTTCTCCATGTTCACCACGCCCAGCGAGAAGTGGTTCAGCACCCCCAGCTGCTGCTGCGGGATGTGATCCGGCGATCCCTGGCCGTTATAGACCATATACTCCAGCCAGTCGTGCCCGTCCGGGACCTGCTGCGAAACCCAATCCGTGTGGTCCGCATGCATGCCGCCGTGCCAGTAGGGCTTGAACCCCAGCAGCTCGCGGTAGAACTTATCCTCATTCTCCTGGCTCCGCACAAACATCCCCACGTGAATCATGCGCCGCCCAATGGGATCGCCGCCCGTCAGCGAATACAGAGCCGCCGTATTCTTCGTCGCCAGAATCTTCGCCGTCGGCTGCACGAATTCCACTTTGTTGTTTTCCGGATCCTGCACGTCGAACCACGCGCTGCCATCGCTGCCCTTCTTCACCGCGTCGGGAACCGTGACCCCGTGCGCCGCCAGATAAAGCCGCATCTGTTCCGCGCTCTTCGTCATATACGCCAGGTGGTCCAGCCGATTCGTGCCCGCGTCGGCGGGCATTGGCAGCACTTCGATGAACTGCTCCTGGTTCACGTAATAACGAACCCCATCGCTGCGCTCCGGATCCTCTCCCTTCACCAGGCCGACATCGTGCACATAAAAATGTTCCGCCTTCGCCGCGTCGCTGGTGTACACCGCCATATGCGATATCCCGAGGACCGGCGGCCTGGTTTGGGCCGCGGAGGAAATAGTGACGAATACTAATGCTGTGACTGACAGACGCATGAACTACGACCCCTCCCGAGTGCGTATCAAGAATAACCCTGCGGCATGGATCATGGGTCTCGGTGACCAAAATCCACGCTGCTAAATCCCCGTCAACCGGATACTATGTCCCCACGGATGAAACGTCGGAAGAAGCCCGTCTCACCCAATCTTTTGCGCCTTTTTCTCGCCCTCTGGATCCTTGCCAGCCTGGGCTACTGGATCGCCGGCATCGTCGATCTTTGGGACACGCGCGTCCACTGGGACCAGCGCGTCGCCATCCCCTTCCACTTCGGTTCCGACTCGCGCCTTGTGGACCAAAGTGGCCTCCGCCCCGAGGCAATCGCTGCCGGTCTCGCCGCCGGCGATCGCATCGAGGCCCTTAACGGCGCTGCCTACAGCGGAACTGCCCAATGGGCCACCGTGCTTTCTGAAAGCCACCCCGGCGACATTCTCGACGTCGACGTCACCCGGCCCGGTGGCTCTCACGCCACCCTGACCCTCACTCTGGCCCGCACCCCTTATCTCTACGGCCGCCTGTCCCCCATGTGGGCGTTCTGGCAGGGCTTTCTGCTCGTCGGTCTGCTCACCCTGGTCTGTCTCCTCATCGGCTACTGGGTTGTTCTCACCCGCCCGTCCGATCGTAACGCGTGGGTTCTCCTCGTTCTCCTCTCTTTCCCCAGCGTCGTCTTCATCAACCCCGGCCTGGCCAGCGGAATATCGCTCGTCCTGCGCGGGCTCTGGTATGAGACCCTGCAACTGGCCGGCGCGCCCGCCCTGCTCCTCTTCGGCGTCTATTTCCCCGAACGCTCCCGCATCGACGCCCGTGCCCGCTGGATCAAATGGGGCCTCCTCGCTCTCTACGGCATCTTCCTCCTCGTTCTCTATCCCTCCATCTACATGGAAAACTACGGCGGTGGCGACGGGCCGTTCCTCACCCGTGCCAGCGACGTCGCCAGCGCCGTCATCAACGCCCTCAATCTCCTCTGCATCGCCCTCTATCTCGTTCTCACCCTGGATAAGTTGCGTTCCGCCTCCACTGAAGATGCCCGCCGCCGACTCCGCGTCCTCACCACCGGCATGAGCATCGGCATGGGCTCGCTGCTGCTTGTCTTCGTCTTGTTGCCCCACTTCGGCATTACCGGAAGCACCACTGCTGGCTACTGGATTCGCAGCGTCGGCGCGCTGCTCTTCATGCTCGCGCCTCTCACCCTCGCTTATGTTGTCGTCGTGCAGCGCGCTCTCGACGTCCGCGTCCTCCTGCGCATCGGCACCCGCTATGCCCTCGCCAAAGCCACGTTGTGGATCGTTCAGGCCGCTCTGCTCCTCATCGTCGGCCTCCGCCTCTTCCTCCCCATGATCGAGCGCCGCGTCCCCCAACCCTCTGACATCTGGACCGCCCTCATCTTCCTCGTGCTCCTCCTCGCCCTGCGCTTCGGCGTCGGCAGACGTATCGAGCAATGGCTCGACAAGCAGTTTTTCCGCGAAGCTTATAACGCCGAAGTCGTGCTCAACGAGCTCTCCGACGAGGTCCGCCGCTTTACGGAAACCAAGCCGCTCCTCGAAACCGTCGCCCGCTGCATCCGCGATACCCTGCACATCCACCAGATCGCCATGCTGCTCCGCCGCGGCGATTCGTTCTACGTGGAACAGGCCGTCGGCATCTCTGCCGATGGCGCCCTCACGCTGCCCGCGCAGGCCTCGTCTATCCGCTACCTTCTCAATTCCAACGAGCCTGCGCGCCTCTACCGCAACGATCCCGACGCCTGGTATCTGATGGCAGGCACTGCCGAGCGTCGCGCCCTCGACCTGCTGAACGCCGAATTGCTCGTGCCTCTGCCCGGCCGCAACCGCCTCATGGGCGTGATGGCCCTCGGCCCCAAGCGCTCTGAGGCTGCCTGGTCCCGCACCGATCTGCAGGTGCTGCAGACCGTCGCGCGCCAAACCGGCCTCGCCCTCGAAGTCAGCGAGCTCGCTCACTCCCTCGCCGCTGAAGCCGCCCAGCGCGAGCGCGCCGATCGCGAAATGGAAATCGCCCGCGAAGTCCAGGAGCGCCTTTTCCCGCAGGAAATGCCGAACATCGCAGGCGCCTCGCTTGCTGGCGCCTGCCGTGCCGCCCTCGGCGTCGGCGGCGATTACTACGACGTCTTCAATCTCGAGGATGGCCGCCTCGGCCTCGCTATCGGCGATGTTTCCGGCAAAGGCATCTCCGCCGCTCTGCTCATGGCCAGCCTGCGCGCCTCGCTCCGCGGAGTCTCCCTCAACACTCCACGCAACTTTGCCGAGCTCATGCACAAGGTCAACGTGCTCGTGTATGAAGCCTCAGCCTCCAACCGTTACGCCACCTTCTTCTTTGCCGCGTACGATCCGCGCACTCGCCGGCTCGACTGCGTCAATGCAGGCCACAATCCGCCCATTTTGCTGCGTAATGGCGAAGTCATTCGCCTTGAAGCCGGTGGTCCCGTGGTCGGCCTGCTTCCCCTCGCCCCTTACGTCGAGCAGACCCTCACCCTCGAACCCGGCGACCTGCTGCTCCTCTATACCGACGGCATCAGCGAAGCCATGACCGATGACGATGAAGAGTGGGGTGAAGAGCGCATGATCGTCGCCGCCCGCAAAGTCCGCGATCAATCCGCAGACGAAATCCTCCGCGCCATGTTCGCCGCCACCGACAAATTCACCGCCGGCGCACCCCAGCACGACGACATGACCCTGCTCGTCCTCAAGCTCGACGCAGCACCGCTGTCATCCTGAGCGCAGCGAAGGACCTCGCGTTTGTTTTGTAATCAGCTCCCGGCTACCTTCACAGCTTCGCGAAGAACCCCTTCATCCGGTCCAGCCCCTCGGCCACATCCGCGTGCGACACGGCATACGACAGCCGAATATGCTGCGAAGTCCCGAACGCCTCGCCCGGCACCGTCACCACGTGGGCCTCATGCAGCAACCGCTTCGACAGCTCCATCGCCGTCGGCACGCCCGCCTTCCCCAAATACTTCGACACATTCGGATACACGTAAAATGCGCCCTCCGGCTTCGCGCACGTGATCCCTGGAATCTCCTGCACCTTCGCCAGAATTTCGTCCCGCAGCTTCAGGTAATCCGCACGCATCTCACCGACGCATTCCTGCGAACCCTTCAGCGCCGCCACCGCCGCCTTCTGCACCAACGACGCCGTGCTCGACGTCGACTGGCTCTGCAGCTTGCCCATCGCCGCGATCACCGGCTTCGGCCCCAGCGCAAATCCCGCCCGCCAGCCCGTCATCGCATACGTCTTCGACAGCGACCCCAGCACCACCACGTGCTCCTTCGCATCCGTGAACGATCCCCCGCTCACCAGCGCGCCTGTGTACTGCAGATAGACATAGCACTCGTCGAGCAGCACCCAGATTCCGCGCTCGTGCGCCAGATGCACGATCCGCTCCAGGTCCTTCGGCGCCATCACCGCGCCCGAAGGATTCGACGGCGAATTCAGCAGGATCGCCTTCGTCTTCGGCGTGATGGCCCGCTCGATCGCCTCCGCCGTGACCCGGAAACCCTCCGCTTCCGGCGCCTCGACGAACACGCACGTCCCGCCTGCGTACTGCACGATGTCCTTGTACGACACCCAGTACGGCACCGGCACAATCACCTCATCGCCGTGATCCACCAGCACCTGAATGGCATTGAAGATCGCGAGCTTTCCGCCGGTTGAGAAGATGGCCTCGTCCGGCGCGTAGCTCGACCCGAAATCCGCGCCGTGGCGCTCCACAATCGCCTGGCGCACCTCCGGAATCCCCGAAACCACGGTGTACTTCGAAAAATTGGCCTGGATCGCAGCGATCGCCGCATCCTTAATATGCTGCGGCGTGGCAAAGTGCGGCTCCCCCGCGCCAAAATCCACCAGCTTCGCGCCCTGCGCGCGCAGCTTCGCGGCTTCCGCGGTCACAGCCATGGTGGCGGAGATTTCAATCCGCCCAATACGCTCAGAAAATAGCGAAGCAGCAGTCGTGGTCATGCCGCTATTTTTTCAGATTTTCGCCGCCGGCGCCGGAGATTTTTCAGCCCAGGAAGCTAACGGGCTACAGGCTCCTTTTACCCAAACGACGTCATCCGCTTCGCCGCCGTCACCACATTCTGCGCCGAATCGACCACGTCCCCGACCGCATCCTTGCCGCGCTTCATGTACTTGCCGGCATAATCCTGGACGTTATCGGCCGTCTCGCGAAGATAGTCGCCCGCTTCGGCAATGCTGCGGCGAATCTGTCGCCGCGTCCGCGCTCCCGATTGCGGCGCGTAAATCAAAGCCAGAGCCGCGCCAGCCGCGACTCCAACACCGAAGGCTGCCCAAAATTTCCACGTCGTCATGGTCTTGCTCCTCTTCTTATTTTGCGCTCTTAACGTCAGATACGACGGACCGTCTGTTGGTTGCGCAGGTTCCCTTTCCTGTGCAAAAAACAAACGGCCCAAAGCAAAAAGCCGCCCACATGGACGGCTTTCCTTCGATCTTTGGCCCGCGTTTCATTTCTTCGCCGCCAGTTGCTGTGCCTGCAGCGTCACCAGCTCGCTCAGGTCCTGCTTTTCGAGGCCGTGCACTGTCTTGTTGAACTCGTCCACTTTCGTCGACCAGTTCATCGAGCAGAACTTCGGCCCGCACATCGAGCAGAACGCCGCTTCCTTGTAGTAATCGTCGGGCAGCGTCTCATCGTGCATCGACCGCGCCGTTTCCGGATCGAGCGACAGCGCAAACTGCTTCTCCCAGTCGAACGTGTACCGCGCGTAGCTGATCGCATCGTCCCGATCCCGCGCCCCCGGCCGATGCCGCGCGATGTCCGCCGCGTGCGCCGCAATCTTGTACGCGATCATCCCGTCCTTCACGTCCTTCTCGTTCGGCAGCCCCAGATGCTCCTTCGGCGTCACGTAGCACAGCATCGAAGCCCCATGCCACCCGATCAGCGCTGCCCCAATCGCGCTCGTGATGTGGTCGTACCCCGGCGCAATGTCCGTCACCAGCGGGCCCAGCGTATAAAACGGAGCCCCGAAGCAGTACTCCACCTCCTTGTCCACCTGCTCCTTGATCTTGTCCAGCGGCACGTGCCCTGGTCCTTCGATCATCACCTGCACGTCGCTTTCCCAGGCTTTGGCCGTCAGCTCCCCGAGCGTCTTCAGCTCGCTGAACTGCGCTTCGTCGGAAGCATCGGCGATCGACCCAGGCCGCAGTCCGTCGCCCAGGGAGAAGCTCACGTCGTATTTCGCCATCACCTTCACGATGCGGTCGAAATTCTCATAGAGGAAATTCTGCCTGTGGTGGTGCGTCATCCATTGCGCCAGAATCGCGCCGCCGCGGCTCACGATCCCCGTAATCCGCTTGGCCACCATCGGCACGTATTGGATCAGAACCCCCGCATGAATCGTGAAGTAGTCCACACCTTGCTGGGCCTGCTCCTCGATCACCTCGAGATAAACGTCAATATTGAGGTCCTCGAGCCGCTTGACCCGAGCCAGCGCCTCATAGATCGGGACGGTCCCGATCGGCACCGGCGAATGGCGCAGGATGGCATCGCGAATCTCGGGAATCTCGCCGCCCGTCGACAAATCCATCACCGTGTCGGCCCCGTGCTGGATCGCCATATGCAGCTTGCGCAGCTCCTCGTCAATGTTCGAGGTGATCGCCGAGTTGCCGATGTTGGCGTTCACTTTGCAGCGGCTGGCGATCCCGATCCCCATCGGCTCCAGTTCAGGATGGTTCACGTTGGCCGGAATAATCAGCCGTCCCGCCGCCACCTCGTCGCGGATCACTTCCACCGCCAGATCCTCGCGCTTCGCCACGTAGGCCATTTCCTCGGTCAGCAGGCCCTTGCGCGCAAAATGCATCTGCGACAGGTTCGTGTCGCCGGTGCGCACAGCCTCGGCCTTGCGTCGCACGATCCAGTCGGCGCGCGGTTTCAGAATCTCAAGCGTGGGATTGGAAGCAGCCATCGTTCACCTCTCTGGTTGGGAAATCGGCGTCGCGTCTGGTGAAGAGCAGATCAAATTCAAATTATAGATTGCGCTGAGCGCGCCGCGCCTTTGTGACCCGGGTTCAAAACGACCCCACCTTTTTCCCTTGACCCTCGAACCCATTCCAGAGTCCATACTGTCTCCAGAATGAAAGCTCCCCGGCCAAAAGGCGCGATGACAACCGGCGAACTCGCCGCCGCAACCGGCGTCAGCTCTGACACCATCCGCCACTACGAGCAGCTGGGCCTCCTCTCCACCGCGCTGCGCACTGCGTCGGGCTATCGGCTCTTTCCCAGCGACGCCCTCACTCAGGTCCGCATGATCCGCGCCGGTCTCCACGCCGGATTCAGCCTCGCCGAACTCGCAGGAATCTTCCGTGAACGAGCCGCCGGTGGCGCCCCCTGCCGTCGCGTGGCCAACCTCGCCTCAGAAAAGGTCAGCTCCCTCGATCGCCAAATCGCACAGTTAACCCAGCTCCGCGACTGGCTCTCTCAAACCGTCGTCGCCTGGCAGCAGCGTCTCAACCGCACTCCGCCCGGCCGGCGCGCCGGACTCCTCGAATCGCTCGCCCGCGACCAACCCAACATCGATCCCCGAAAGGAATCCGCTCATGAAGATCGCCATTCTCCTCTCAGCCCTTTCCCTCGCCGCCGCCTCCTCCGCGCAAAATCACATGGTTTGCCCCATGCTTCAGGAGCAAAGCGCGGCTGATCCGCATGCGGCGGGCGTTGCCATGCGCGGCGACCACGCCATGGGCTTTTCCCACGACACCACCGCCCACCACTTCACGCTGCTCTCCGACGGCGGCATCATCGAGGTCGACATCAAAGCGGACCGCGACGATGCCACCCGCGATCAGATTCGCGCGCACCTCACCCATATCGCCGCCATGTTCTCCGCCGGCAATTTCGATGTCCCCATGTTCATCCACGATCAGGTCCCGCCCGGTGTCCCGGTGATGAAGGCAAAGCAGGCTGTCATCTCCTACGCGTTTCAGCCCACCGACCGAGGCGGACGCATCAGAATCGTCACAACCGACCCGGAAGCACTCACCGCTGTGCACGACTTTCTGGCCTTTCAGATCCAGGATCACCGTACCGGCGATTCCACCGCCGTCCAGCAACAACCCTGACGCAGTTCCAATCTCACCTTTCTAACCGGCACGGGCCAGGCGAACCGGCACGGGTCGGGCGAACTGGCACGGGTCAGGACGGCTTCACAGCTTGCGGAAAAAAGAAACACCCCGCCGCCGCCCCCCGGCCAGGTTCACCCCACAGCAAGAAGCTTAGCCTCACACCGTGTCCTCTCCGTATAACTAAATCCCGGCCATCCATTCCTAAGTACCGTCGATGAACCAAAACGGGAATGCACCCGCTCACTCTCCTTTGGCAAGCTGGCGGCAAGTGTCAGCGCGCGACTTGAAAGTCATGCCGTAAAAGCCCACAACCGATCGGGCTTTAGCCTCTCAGTACCATCCATGGCCGATCCCGCATTCTGTCCCCAAATCCACAAAACTTCCCCAAACCGCCAAATGTGGAAAACTTGTCAAGAGGGCGAGCAAAAATCCAAAGTAATGACCCCTCATAACACGCCACTTATATCCTTATACCCTCAAATATATTTGGCGAGTTTTAGTGCTGGACTTGGTATTCTAATAATAGGGGGCAAAAAGGAAATTTTCCCCTCCTGACCAAGCTTCAGCAGCACCCGCCAGCCTCGCTCCCGCGAGGCTTTTTCATTGCGGTCGGTTG
>JBAVUB010000019.1:0-1653 GCA_049696575.1 Acidobacteriaceae bacterium
GGTTCTGTCCCGATTCCTGTAGAAAAATAGAAGGCGTATTCTCCTGAGAAGTCAGTGAAGGAGAAAGCCCGGAATCTCCACGAGAGGTTCACGGCACAGGAGGAATACGCCATGGCGAAGACTAGCACTGCAGTGGAAGTGGGCCAAGAGGGTTCTCTGCGAGAGGGGTTGGAGGCAGCGATTCGAGAGCGAGTGAGGGAGATCATCGAGATGGTTTTGCAGGAGGAAGTGGAAGCAGCGCTGGGTGCGCCGCGCAGCCAGCGGGTGGCGGAGCGGGTCGGTTACCGGCATGGATCGAAGTCACGGAGGCTGACCCTGCGCACGGGCACCGTGCAGTTGGACGTGCCGCGGGCGCGGCTGGCGGAGGCCGATGGGGGCGAGCGCGAGTGGCAGAGTCAGCTAATGCCGCGGTACCGGAGGAGCAGCCCGGAGGTTGAGCAGAGCGTGCTGGGAGTGTATCTGTCGGGGTCCAACACGCGACGGATTCGCGGGGCGCTGGAGCCACTGCTGAGCGGGGCGGCGTTGAGCAAGAGCGCGGTGTCGCGGCTGGTGCTGCGGCTGGAAGAAAGCTACTGCAGTTGGCAAGGGCGGGATCTGGCAGAAGAAAAGATCGTGTATTTGTACCTGGACGCGATTTATCCGAAGGTGCGCAGTGGAGGGAGAGTGGTGTCGCTGCCGGTGCTGGTGGCACTGGGGGTGCGGGAGAACGGCGAGAAGGTACTGCTGAGCCTGATGACGACGGGAGCGGAATCGGCCGACGGCTGGCAGTTGTTGCTCGACGATCTGGCGGTGCGGAAGATGAGCCGTCCCCGGCTGGTGATCAGCGACGGCAACGCGGGGTTGGCGGCGGCGCTGGATCGGCGGTGGCCCGGGCTGCCGCAGCAGCGCTGCACGGTGCACAAGCTGCGCAACTTACTGGCGAAAGCGCCGAAACACACGCATGAAGCGGTGCGCGAAGAGTATCACCGCATCGTGTACGCGGAGACTCTGGAAGTCGCTCGGAAAGCCCACGAAGCGTTCCTGCTGAAATGGAAGAAGCAGTGTCCAGGCGTAGCGGCCTCTCTCGAGGAAGCGGGTGAAAACCTGCTGACGTTCTATCGGTTTCCGGAAAGCCAGTGGCGGTCGCTGCGCACCACCAACGCCATCGAGCGGATGCAACTGGAGTTCCGGCGGAGAGTGAAAACGCAAGCCGCACTGCCTAACGAAGGCGCCGTGCTGCGCGTGTTTTTTGGTCTCTGGATCAGCGGACAGATGAAGCTGCACCGCATCAGCGGCTACCGCGACATCGGAGGGAGAGAAAAAGCTGCTGCTTAAAAAAACAATTTCATGACTTCACAGGCAAAATACGCTATTCACTTTTCTACAGGTTCCGGGACACTACCCGTAACCCAATACATTGCCAAGGTAAGATTAGATTCCCCTGTTAACGCTTATGGCATCGACCTTCCACAAAGTCGCGACTCTCCAAGCGGGACAGGACTTATATTTGCGTGGTTGACGGCGTCGCTGCTCGGGGCCGGGCGATCGGCGGAGGAACGCCCGGAAAAGCGGCATTTTCGGAGACGCGCTAGGGGAGGCATCGTTGAACGACCATAACTGTTCAAATGACAAGCCGGCGGAACCGGCGAAAGTCAAGAAGCCGTACAAGACGCC
>JBAVUB010000020.1:0-3364 GCA_049696575.1 Acidobacteriaceae bacterium
GCGCCAGGCCCAGCAGCAGCGCCTCCGATGCATACAGGACGGCGACTGCCGGAACCGAGTGAACGATGTAGTTGGTGAAAACGGAGGCCTCAATCATGGTGTTGACGCCCGTCGCCAGGGCCAGAAAGGCGATGAACGCGCCGGCGCGCTGACCGGCGGTTCCGGCAAGGCCGCGTGCCAGCGGATAGAGCCCGGCGACCAGGACGAACTTTGAAAGAATGCCGAGCACCAGCATGCTTTGCACGGGCGGGTTGCCAGGCGCCTGTGCCGGATGCAGCTGCAGCAGGTGGATGAGCACGGCGGCGACCACCAGAGAAACCGCCGATGTCACGATGCAAATCAGGATCCTCAGGATTGCTCTCATGGCGCCTCCTCACAGCCGGATCAGCGTTCGGGATCCGGAGAGACCGGCAACGCTCCAGGATGGAACCGACCATCGTACGAGCGGCGCGGCGAATGTCAATGGGTTTTCCTGGCGCCGGGTTACACACGATACGGACAAGGCTGACAATAGAAGCATGATCCTCGAGACGTTTCCGGTTGGGCCGCTGCAGTGCAACTGCACGATTCTGGGCGATGAAACGAGCGGCGAAGCGATGGTCGTCGATCCCGGCGACAATATTCCGCAGATTCTCTCCTTTCTCGAAAAACATCGGCTGACCTTGAAACAGATCGTTGTGACGCATGGGCACATCGATCATGTGGGCGGCGCAGCGCGGCTGAAAAAGGCGACGGGCGCTCCGATTCTGCTGAACCAGAACGACCTGCCACAGCTGGCCATGATGGACGTGCAGGCCGGCTGGCTGGGCATAGCGACGCCGGAGATTATTCCTCCGGATGCGAGTGCCGAAGACGGCATGACGGCCGGCATTGCGGGCCATACGGCTCGGATTCTGCACACACCAGGACACACGCAGGGCAGCATCTGCCTGCATTTTGCGCCGGAAAATCTGCTGCTGGCCGGCGACACGCTGTTTGCGGGATCGATCGGCAGAACCGATTTGCCAGGCGGCGACGGAAGGCAGATTTTGCGGTCGCTGCACGATCGATTGCTGACGCTGCCCGACGATACGCGGGTGATTCCGGGTCATGGGCCGGAAACCAGCATCGGCCAGGAGCGGGAGTCGAATCCGTTTCTGCAGCCTGGCGTACGGTTCTGACGTGTGGTTGCTGGTAATGTGGTGCGCATCTTTCTGACTCCGATCTGTCTGGCGCTGCCTGTATCATCGGAGGCATGACGCAGCTGGAAGCGCTCTATCGTTATGAAGGCCATCCCACGGAGACAGCGATGTTCGCGCTGGGCAATTTGCGCGAGGTGTATGGGATTCGGCGGATCAAGGTCGACGAGGCGCTGAAGACGATTCGGGTGGAATACGATGCGACGCGGCTGAGCAGTCCGACGATTGTCCAGTTGCTACGGCAAACCGGGATGGTGGTCGTGGAAGAGCTGCCGCTGATTCCGGCGCAGGAAGCCGTTCAAGGCAGCCGGTAGCCTGTAGCCAGTAGCCTGGCGCTGCAGCCGCCCCCCTCCCCCTACGGGTCTGGCAAGTTGCTGATTCCATGGTGGTGATTGGGTACCGTAAGTCAGGTATTACCCTCCTTCGTCCCACTGAGCGGGATTCGCGGTACTTCGCGCTACAGAAAAACTGTGCCGTGCCCAGTAGAAAAGCCCTGCAGGCACGAAGCCGACAGAGCACCCCTTCTCCACTTTTAGAAGTTCAAAGCGACAAGAATTATTTCTTGCCCCTTATTATCAGGATACCAAGTCCAGCACTAAAAGCCGCCAAAATTCTTTGAAGGTATTGCGGTGGAAGTGTTGTGGAATGAGAGACAACACTTTCGTACCGTATGAAAAAAGCTTGACAATTTTTCCACATTGGGCCGGGAACGACGATGCGCATCACAAAACGGGTCTGGAAGCAGAATCCAGGGAAGCGGAAAGGGCTGCGACTAGCTCGCTGCGAGGCGCGGCGTGATGATGCCGATGCGGTCGATGCCGAGGGCGCGGCTCATATCGATGACTGTGACGACCGATGCGAAGTCGAGGGTGGGGTCGCCCTGGACGAAGAGGACTTTTTCGGCACGCATGGAATAGATGCGACTCAGTTCGGTTGCTAACTGGGCTTTCCCCTGCATGTTCTGGTCATTGATCTTGTAGATCGGGCCGGAGGGACCGGAGAGGATCTGGACGACGATGGTCTGCGGCGGAGCTGGTTGGCCGTACTTCGGTTGCTGCGGAACGACGGTGTCGAGGCCGCGGGGCGCGACGGGAACAATGATCATGAAGATGATGAGGAGCACCAGCAGGACGTCGATCAGCGGCGTGACGTTGGGGTCGGCATGCAGGCTTTTGGGGGCGCTGGGATTCGTCGTCATCGGAGTGCTCCTTCCTTTGTGGAGAGACTCCGCGGAGGCTGGGAAGGTTCCCCGGACATCGCAGGAGACGGGAGGCGGGCACTTCGCGCTTTCCCGGGTCTCAAAAGCGAGCCCCGGGCCAGCCAGCGTCATGACAATCTGAAAATCTGATTGATGAGATGCTATGAATATGCCTGCGCATTTGCGTCGCGATCACGAAGAATTGCTGGAGAACCTGGTGGGCGGCAAGCTGCCGCGCAACCTCACCTGGGGCGCGGTGGTGGATCTGATCGGTCAGATCGGAAAAGTCGAGCCGCACGGAAACGATGAGTTCACCTTCGTGGTTGGCTCGCAGAGGGAAGTCTTCAAGCGTGCCAGCACACACAACCTCGATGTGGAGGAGATTGCGCGTCTGCGCAGGTTTCTGCGGGCTGCTGAAGTCCAGGGGAAACCCGCCGAGGCGCGCCCGTTGGGGCGGATGGTCGTGGTGATCGACCATCATGCGGCCCACATTTATCACGATACGGGTGGCAGCCGGCCCGAAGGCGAGGCGACCGTCAAGCCGTACGATCCGTTTGGATTTCAGCACCACCTGATCCATCGCAAGGAGGCGCATTACCAGGGCGAGCGGGTTCCGGAGGAGGACTCTTATTACGAGGAGATCGCCCAGGATCTGGCGCATGCCGCGACGATCGTGCTGATCGGCCATGCGACGGGAACGAGCAACGCAGCCGTTTTCCTGAGCGAGTATCTGAAGGGCCATCATCCGGAGACGTTTCAGCGCGTTATTGCCACCGAGACGGCGGATCTGTCCGCGGTGACGGAGCCGGAGATCGAGGAGATCGCAAAGAGGCATCTGGCGACGCGGGCTTGAGGGAAGTACGACTCTCTTTTGGGCTGCGAGAAGGCGGGCGCCTGGCTAGCCGCGGGTGACGAGCTCGGCGAACCTGGCCAGGTCGATGTTGCCGCCGCTGACGACGCAGACAATTTTGCCGGGGCCGCATTGGCC